>CAYJAS010000020.1:0-15267 GCA_964367895.1 uncultured Oscillospiraceae bacterium
TTTTCTTTCGGTAGGGGACAGAGCCCCTCCCCTACACCGTGATTTCAAACAACACCCTGTAGGGGCGACCTGCGGTCGTCCGAAAACCTTTGTCCCACCCCCCTTACAACACTTATAATATTTACACATAAACATCTTGCCGACAATCGGCCGAATGGAGATTTGATATGAACAAGGTATATCGCTGTTTTACCGAAAAATTGCCCGGATTTGACACGGCGGCGCATGCACTGTGCGCCCAATTGCGCTCGGAAAGGGGTATAAAATCGCTGACCGATGTCCGCATACTTAGCCGATACGATGTGCAAGGCATAGACGATGACACCTACAAAGCGGCAAAGCAAGGTGTGTTTTCAGAGCCTGCCTGCGATGCCGTTTACGACGAGGTTTTCACCGTTCCGGAGGGGTACACCGCCCTTTACGTGCAGTCATTGCCCGGTCAATTTGACATGCGTGCCGACTCGTGCGAGCAGTGCATAGCCATGCTCACAGGCGGTGAGCGACCCATTGTTGAGGCGGCGACCCTTTATTTGCTGGGTGGCGATATTTCAGGTAGTGAGTTTGAGCAGATAAAAACCGAGCTGATAAATCCGGTCGAGTGTAGGCAAGCGTCCGAGCATCGCCCCGACAGTCTTGAGCGTGATTATCCGGTGCCGCCCGATGTCGCCATACTAACCGGATTTACAAAAGAGGGCGCCGATATGGAAGCATATTTGGCCGATTATTCGCTTGCCATGGACGCCCACGATCTGCGCTTTTTGCGTGATTATTTTGTGACCGAGGGGCGTGACCCGAGCATAACCGAACTGCGTATGATTGATACCTATTGGTCAGACCATTGCCGTCACACCACCTTTGCCACCGAGATTCAAAATGCCGACTTGCAGGACGAGGCTGTCAAGCAGTCTTATGAGCGCTATTTAAATCTGCGCCGTGAGTATTACGGCGACAGGGCGCAGACCCGCCCGATAACTTTGATGGACATCGCAACCTTAGGCGCAAAGGTGCTCAAATCGCGCGGTGTTCTGCGTGACCTTGACGAGAGCGAGGAAATCAACGCCTGCTCGGTCAAAATCGAGGCCGATATTGACGGAAAAAAACAGCCTTGGCTGCTTATGTTTAAAAATGAAACACACAATCACCCGACCGAAATCGAACCGTTCGGCGGTGCCGCCACCTGTTTGGGCGGAGCTATCAGAGACCCCCTTTCGGGGCGCTCGTATGTCTATCAAGCCATGCGTGTCACAGGTGCGGCAGACCCACGCACCGACATTGCCGATACCATGCCGGGCAAACTGCCACAGCGCACAATTTGTCGCAGAGCGGCGGCCGGATACAGCTCTTACGGCAACCAAATCGGTCTTGCGACCGGACTGGTGAGCGAGGTTTATCACCCCGGATATGTCGCAAAGCGACTGGAAACAGGCGCGGTAATTGCGGCGGCACCGGCCGAAAATGTGCGCCGTGAACGCCCCGAGGCAGGCGATATCATCGTCCTGCTCGGCGGAAAAACCGGGCGTGACGGTTGCGGTGGTGCGACCGGTTCATCAAAAAGCCACAGCGAGGACAGTTTAGCCGAGTGCGGTGCAGAGGTGCAAAAGGGCAATGCCCCGGAGGAGCGTAAAATCCAGCGTCTGATGCGAAATGGACAGGCGGCAAAGCTTATAAAACGCTGTAATGACTTTGGCGCAGGCGGTGTTTCTGTTGCCGTCGGCGAACTGGCCGACGGATTGCTCATTGACCTTGATGCCGTGCCCAAAAAATACAACGGACTTGACGGCACCGAGCTTGCCATCTCGGAAAGTCAGGAGCGTATGGCGGTGGTGCTGTCGCCACAAGATGTCGAGCAGTTTTGCAAGCTTGCCGAGGGCGAGAATCTGCAGGCAAGTGTAATTGCCACCGTGACCGACAAAAACAGACTTCAAATGACCTGGCGTGGAAAAATGATCTGCGATATTTCACGTGATTTTCTAAATACAAACGGCGCAAAAAAGGCGGCCGATGTGCAGGTGCCCGATGCACCGCACCCCGAAACGGAGCTTTTCCCCGAGCTGAGCGGACAGCAGCGAGCACAGGCAGTGCTGACAGATCTAAATGTCGCAATGCAAAAGGGACTTGGCACCCGATTTGACGGCTCGGTCGGCGCCGCATCGGTCACCATGCCCTACGGTGGTGCTCATCAGATGACACCGACACAGGCGATGGCGGCAAAATTGCCCGTTTTAAGGGGCGAAACGACCACGGCAAGCCTTATGGCTTACGGCTTTGACCCGATGTACATGGCGCAAAATCCATATGTCGGGGCGCAAGCCTCGCTAATTAGCTCGGTGGCACGCATTGTCGCCTCGGGCGGTGACCCGGCTCGTGTTTGGCTGTCACTTCAAGAGTTCTTTGAAAAGCCGGACAGCGCTCGCCCACAGCGCCTTGGAAAGCCATTTTCGGCACTTCTCGGCGCACTCGATGCCCAAATTGACTTGGGCGCTGGCGCAATCGGCGGTAAAGACTCGATGAGCGGAACCTTTAAGGATATAGACGTGCCCCCGACTTTGATTTCCTTTGCAGTAACCACACTTGACGCTCAAAATGTGCTGACACCTGAGTTCAAAGGGGCAGGAAACGGCGTTTATCTGCTGACCCATGGCGGTACGGCGAGCGACGCCCGCAAGTTGTTTGACGAGGTTCACAAGCTGTGCAAACAGCAAAAAATACTGTCAGCTTGGGCACTTTCGGCAGGCGGAGCGACCGAAGCGGTGTGCAAAATGGCGCTGGGCAATGCTGTCGGCTTTACCTGTGACAGCTCGGCGACCGAGGACGATTTCTACACCTTGTGTTACGGTGGATTTGCGGTCGAAACGGCGCAAGAGCTTGAAATCGGCAAAAAAATCGGCACAACCGGCGGTGATTGTATTACTTTGCCGAACGCAGTGAGCATGAGCATCGAGCAAGCATCAGAGCTGCTTTGCGGTACACTTGAGAGCACCTATCCGAGCGTGCTCCATGCGCAGGGTGAGCACCCGATAATCAGCGATACAAGGCGCAACACCGCCCGTCCGAGCCTGAAAATCGCCCGTCCGCTCGCCGTTATCCCGGCTTTCCCGGGCACAAACTGCGAGGAGGACACACGCCGTGCCGTCGAACGTGCAGGCGGACACGCCGAAATAGTGCTGGTGCGAAATATGTCGCCCGAGGCACTCGGACAGTCGATAAAACAGCTGAAAAATGCCATTGACCGTGCACAAATGCTGATAATCCCCGGCGGATTTTCGGGCGGTGACGAGCCCGACGGAAGCGGAAAGTTTATCCAAGCACTGCTCCGTGCTCCTCAGCTGAAAGATGCGGTGATGTCCATGCTAAACCAGCGTGACGGTCTGGCACTCGGCATTTGCAACGGATTTCAGGCTCTTATCAAATTGGGACTGGTGCCCTTTGGTGAAATATGCGAGCTTGACAGCACATGCCCGACCTTGACCTATAATACCATCGGCCGTCACCAGAGCATTTATGCTCACACCCGTGTAGCTTCGACTATGTCGCCGTGGCTGTCAAGGTGTGAGGTCGGTCAGGTGCACAATATCGCCTTTTCGCACGGCGAGGGCAGATTTATGGCAGACGCTCAAACCCTTGAGCGACTTCGTGCAAACGGACAAATCGCAATGCAATATTGCACGGCAGACGGTCAGGTGCTCGGCGATGGTAATGTCAACATCAACGGCAGTGCATGGGGAATAGAGGCGATCAGCTCGCCCGATGGCCGTGTTCTCGGCAAGATGGGACATACAGAGCGTGCAGGGGAGAGCATCGCACGCAATATCGCAGGGAATAAGTATCAACCGCTGTTTGAAGCCGGTGTGGAATATTTTATGCTGTAAGAGATTTATAGGTATTAAAGGGGACGGACTTTCCGTCCCCTTTGTTTTTTGGAGTTGTTCCGAACAATTTGCGGTCACAGAGAGCCGTGACCCTACGGGAGGGAGAAACGGCGAAAGACCAAAGCTCGCCCGTACAAAAAAACACCTGTACGGCTGTACAGGTGTTTTTGTTAAAATATTCGATTAATTTCCGCCGGTCAGCTTTGCAATTTCCTCTGCAAAATTGTCCTCTTTTTTCTCGATGCCCTCGCCCTTTTCAAAGCGTGCATAGCGAGCAACCTTGATGGTTCCGCCTTGCTCTGCGGCGATTTTATCTGCATACTTTTCAACAGACAGCTTGTTCTCTTTGACAAAAGCTTGGTCTACAAGGCAGATTTCCTCAAAGAACTTGTTGATACGGCCTGCGACAATTTTCTCGGCGACAGCGGCAGGTTTACCCTCGTTGACGCTCTGTGCAAGAAGGATTTCCTTCTCTTTTTCCACCATATCGGTCGGAACATCGTCACGGTTGAGGTATTGCGGACGCATTGCGGCAATTTGCATGCAAATGTCCTTGCCCAGTGCCAGCACAGCTTCGTTGCCACGGAGATTGTCCGAAACTTCAAGGCCGACAAGCACGCCGATTTTACCACCCGAGTGGATGTAAGCGACATTCATTGTGCTGTTGTCAAAACGTGCGAAACGGCGGATTTGAATGTTCTCGCCGATGGTCAGCACCTTTTCACGTTGCATGTCAAGCACGGTCATATCGCTGCCGGGATAATTGAGTGCGCCCAGCGCATCAACATCGGCAGGGTTTTGCACGGTGACAACATCTGCCACAGCGGCGCAAAACTTCATAAACTCGTCATTTTTTGCGACAAAGTCGGTCTCGCTGTTGACTTCAACAACGGTGCCCACGCCATCTTGGGCGATGGTTGCATATGCAACACCCTCTGCAGCAACACGGCCTGCCTTTTTAGCGGCCGCTGCAAGACCCTTCTCGCGAAGGAACTCGATAGCTTTTTCAAAATCGCCCTCAGATGCGGTAAGTGCTTTTTTGCACTCCATCATGCCGGCGCCGGTTTGCTCTCTCAGAGCTTGTACATCTTTAGCTGTAAATGCCATAATTAAACTCTCCATTCTGTGCACAGCACAAATAGTTTTATAAATCTCCGACAAAGTGGAGATTTTCGGCATCTCGTCCAAATACGGACGAGGCCTTTTATCAAAGATAGTAGCGTGAAAAATCACGCTACTGTCTCTTATTCGCTAATTTCTTCAGCGGTCTTAGACTCACGCTTCAGCGGTGCACGAGGAGTTTCCTCTTGTGCGGCCGCCGGTGCATCGACCGACAGTTGCTCGCCTTGGCGAGCTTCGGTAACGGCGTTAGCCATTGCGCCTGCAATCAACTTGATAGCACGGATAGCATCGTCGTTGCCGGGGATAACATAATCAGCCTCATCGGGGTCGCAGTTTGTGTCGACAATAGCGACAACCGGGATACCGAGTTTTTTGGCCTCTGCAATTGCATTTTTCTCTTTGCGCAGGTCAACGACAAACAGTGCCGCCGGAAGCTTGCGCATCTCTTTTACGCCGCCGAGATATTTCTCGAGCTTTTCAATCTCAAGGCGAAGTTTGATAACTTCTTTCTTGGGGAGTAGGTCAAATGTGCCGTCCTCAGCCATTTTGTTGAGCTGGTTAAGGCGGTCAACCCTGCGGCGCATGGTTTTGAAGTTTGTAAGCATTCCGCCCAGCCAACGTGCGTTGACAAAGTACATGCCTACACGCTCTGCCTCCTCACGGACGGCGTCTTGAGCTTGCTTTTTTGTGCCGACAAACAGCACGGTACCACCCTCTGCGGCGATGTCACGAACGAAGAAATAAGCTTCCTCGAGCTTTTTGACTGTCTTTTGCAGGTCGATGATATAGATGCCGTTGCGCTCTGTGAAGATGTACTCGCTCATCTTCGGGTTCCAGCGGCGTGTTTGATGTCCGAAATGAACACCAGCCTCCAGAAGTTGTTTCATTGAAATAACTGCCATTGGTATTTCCTCCTCGGTTTTTATTTTTCCTCCACCACGCTTATTCACGCCTAAAACCCAAAGGGCACCGACGGCGCGGACACGCAATGTGTGTAGTCTGTCGGCAAACCTATTCCGACAGCCTATAAATGGTACCACAAAAAGCCTGTGTTTGCAAGGTTTTTTTGCCTGTTTTTAAAGATTTTTATTATAATGGTATATTTTCGGTGTGAATAAACGGTAAAATTGAGCAATTTTTATTGCTATCGGCGATAAATGCATGTATAATGTTAGGTGGTTAAAGATTAATGGGCATGACCGTGGATGGAAATTGCAAAGACGAGCAACGGCGGGCGATTCATGAATTGCTCCTACAACCGTTATTTTACACCTGTAGGGAATGCATTGTATGCATTCCGCAGACGGCACGCATGAAATGCGCGCCCTACAATATTCAAACTCCCACCCGTAGGGGCGGTCATCGGCCGCCCGAAATCATTCACCGATATAATTATTTTTTATGAAAGGAATTTTACATATGACTATGCGAGAGATACCGACTTATGTCGACAGACAAAATACCGACTGCCGCAAATGGGACGGTATGGCCGATATGTTCAGTACCACCGACATGCTCCCCCTTTGGGTGGCAGATATGGATTTTAAAGCACCCCACGCCGTGTGCGCCGCAATCGAGCGTGCCGCACAATTCGGTGTTTTCGGATATTATCATGTGCCAAACGAATATTTTGACGCTTTTATTGACTGGGAGGCCCGCAGGCACGGTGTGCAGATAAAGCGTGAGCACATTTGCCATTCGCCCGGCACGCTGACCGGCACAAACTGGCTTATAGAATGTTTGACCGAGCCGGGAGATGCTGTTGCACTGCTAACCCCGGTGTATTTTCCCTTTTTGCGCAGTGTAAAAGACCGTGGGCGCACTTTAATCACCTGCGATTTGATTGAAAAAGACGGATGCTTCACCATAGATTTTGACGCTTTCGAGCAAAAAATAAAGGAAAACGGCGTGAAAATGTTTATACATATCACGCCCCACAACCCGATCGGCAGAGTATGGACGGCCGAGGAGACTCAAAAGCTTTGCCAAATATGCAAGGCGCACGGCGTTATTATGCTGTCGGACGAAATGCACCAAGACCTTATCATGCCGGGGCACAAGCATGTGCCGACCATGAGCGTGGCCGGCGATCTGCCGGTGATTACCATGACTTCGGGCTCCAAAACCTTTAGCATTGCCGCCTTCCGCAACTCATATTTTGTCATTCCGGACGAAAAAATGCGTGAAAAATACCTCGCTTACTGCAAATCTGTGCCCATAGCGGCCGGAAATGCACTTGGATATATCGCAACGGCGGCGGCATTTCGCAGTGGCGAGGGCTGGCTCGCTGAAATGCTTAAAATTATTGAAGAAAATTACAATGTGCTCTGTCGCACGCTGAAAAAAGACCTGCCCAAAGTGGTCATTTCTCCGCTTGAAGGCACCTATCTTGTGTGGCTTGATTTGGGCGCATACGTAAAGCCGGAGGATTTTGAGCGCACCCTCGAATATGACTGCAAAATTGCCGTCGATTACGGTGAATGGTTCGGCGGAGAGCGTTATGCAACATGGCTGAGGCTCAATCTTGCCACCTCGGGTGAGAATATTGCGAAGGCGGCACAACGCATTGTGAACGCATTAAGCAAGTAGGGGCGGATACGGTGGATTATAACGGCGCATATTGAGGCAACACCACGGTCGCCGTACCTAATGTACTGTCAACCATGTTGTTTCCCCAATCTGCATCCATTCTAACCACCGCCTTTGGTGTGGTCGCCCGTGTTCACAAAAACGGCAACTATTTAAAACAGATATTTATTTTAAGGAGTATATACATATGGTAACTGCAATTGTAGGTGGCAACTGGGGAGATGAAGGCAAGGGCAAGATGACCGACCTTTTGGGCGGTGACTGCGATGTTATCGTCCGTTTTCAAGGCGGAGCAAATGCCGGACACACCATCATCAACGAATATGGCAAATTTGCCCTGCACCTTCTGCCGAGCGGCGTTTTCCGCAAGGGTGTAATGAACATCATCGGGCAGGGTGTTGCCTTTAACATCGAGCAATTTTTCAAAGAGCTGGACGCATTGCTGGAGCGTGGCGTGCCACAGCCCGAGCTGATGGTTTCAGACCGTGCCCAAATCGTGCTTCCTTACCATGTGCTGTTTGACAAGCTGGAGGAGGAGCGCCTCGGAAAAGACGGTTTTGGCAGTACAAAATCGGGCATTGCACCCTTTTACTCCGACAAATATCTGAAAATCGGTGTGCAGATTTGCGCACTGTTTGACGAGCAATATCTGCGTGCTCGCCTTCGCACTGCGTGTGAGGTTAAAAATCTGACCATCAAAGCGGTTTACAAAAGCGACGATTTGCTTGACTCCGACAAGATTGCCGATTTGCTTCTGTCTTATCGTGACCGCCTTGCCCCCTATGTCGGCGATGTGGCACAATATTTAAACCGTGCCGTTAAAGCCGGAAAGCATGTTTTGCTGGAGGGTCAGCTGGGCTCTCTTAAAGACCCCGACAACGGTATTTATCCGTTTACCACCTCAAGCTCACCGCTTGCAGGTTTTGCAAGCGTCGGCGCAGGCATTGCGCCCCACGAGATCAAGCAGATTTACACGGTGGTAAAAGCATATTCCTCGGCGGTCGGCGCAGGGGCATTTGTCAGCGAAATCGAGGGTGATGAGGCCGAGGAGCTTCGCCGCAGAGGCGGTGACGGCGGTGAGTACGGCGCAACGACCGGCAGACCGCGCAGAGTGGGCTGGTTTGACCTTGTCGCAAGCCGTTACGGATGCCTTGTGCAGGGTACGACCGATGTTGTGCTGTCGATAATCGACGTTCTGGGCTATCTTGAAAAAATCCCCGTTTGCGTGGCATATGAAATTGACGGCAAGCGTGTGGAGGATTTCCCGGTGACACCGCTGCTTGACCGTGCAAAGCCGATTTATGAGTATCTGCCCGGCTGGGGCTGTGATATCAGAGGGGCAACCGAGTGGGAGCAGCTGCCACAGCAGGCACGTGATTATGTGCTGTTTATAGAGGAGCGTTTGGGATATCCCATCACGGTTATTTCGACAGGCCCACGCCGTGACGAGATATTGTACCGCAAATCGACTTTGGATTGCTAAAATTGACAAATGGGCGGATTTTCATCCGCCCATTTTTATTGTTGTAGGGGCGGCCGATGACCGCCCCTACAATTAATGCAAAAAACCGCCCTTTCGGGCGGTTTTTATTATCGCAATTTAAAATCCGCTTAAACGATAGACCAGCATTTCCGATCCGCTTCCGTCGTCACGATCGCCTGATACTGAAACCAGCAAGGTGCCATCGTTCATCAAGAATACATCGTGGATAGTGGGATAGGTTATCGGGAACAACTCCTCAAGCTCGATAGCGCTTACGAAATTGCCCTGGTTATCAAACAGCGTGAAGTCACCGAATAAGGTGTCTATCGCAAGAAATCCGGCATCAATATCAATGACCTTGATGCTTGACGATACATAGCCGTCATCAATGATGGAGACATTACCCAAGGTGGTAACAAGCTCATCATTGAAATTATAGACCATGATTTTGGTGTTTGTTGTCGCCACATCTGTTCCGACAATATAATAATAATTCTCCGAAACGCTTGCATTGCTTATCGTGAACTCATCGGTCGGCTGGACTATCTCGGAAACAGTGGTGGTATCACCGTCTATGGTGATACGGCTGACAGGGCTGTTGACAAAGTGGGTAAGACCCCACTCGCCCGACGGATGCATCGAGATATAATTGCCATCGGTCGGCAAGGAAACTATTGTGCCGTCAGCAGCGACTCTGTGAAGGTCAACGATAAATCCGGAGAAAAGCAGATTGCCGTTTTGGTCGGCGGCAATGTCATCTGCGGTGTATCCATCTTCGATAACCAGCTCTGAAACTTGGGTGAGAGCAGTTCCGTCAAACTGATACTCGTAGATATGACTGTCCACCTGCAGGGCGAGATTGTTTTGGTCACGGGCGGCGATTTCGTTGCCGAAAACGCTAAAGGTCTCAAGTGGATCGGTCATCATCATATAATCTGCAGTTATAGAGATGCCACCGAGATCGGCTGTTGTGCTCGCCGGCGGAGTCATTCTCACGCCCTCCCAGAACCAAGGCGGATCTGTAAGCCCTTGGTCGGGTGCGGTGATAACGATAGAGTTAAGTACCGGGTCAACAACGGCAGGATCATATTCGCCGTCGACCGAAACCACGATATTTACACCCTTTGCCGCATCACGACCGAAATAGTAGGTATACTCGGTGCCCCATGAAGAGGTGACAACCTTGACACACTCGATACCGCTGATTTCCATGCTCTCGGCAGGGCCGTTTGCGGCGTAGTCCATAAGGTCAATATCGTGTGAGAACAGGTCATGGCGGAAGTAGATAGCATCCTCGATATCGACATTGATGCCGATGTCGGTCACATAGGTGTCGCCGTCCATTATGGACAGATCCATGGTTGCGTAGGTGTCGTACTCATAGGTGTACTCATCATCGTAGACAAAGGGGTCACTGTATGTGACATCAAAAACCGAGAAGGACAAAGTTTCGCCTGCTGCAGGCTCGGGTTCGGGCTCAGGTTCCGGCTCGGGTTCAGGTTCCGGCTCGGGCTCGGGTTCCGGCTCCGGTTCGGGTTGGGTGACGGGATCGTCAACATCATCTTCGGGTGGTGCGTCCTCGGCGCACGCTGTAAATACAAACAGCATGATAACCGACAAAAGCAGTGCTAACAGTTTTTTGTTCATAGTAATCCTCATTCCTCTTATATTTGGGTGTATACAAATTGTATCACATCAAAGCGAAAAAACAAATGCAAGTGTCAAAATTGCCCCTACGGGGGGATTGGCGAAGACGGGCGGCCGATGAGCGCATCGACCCGAAAGGAGGGCGATTGGTGAATTGGGTTTTGCCATTGTCTGTAGGGAGCGACGCCCTCGTCGCTCCGCAAACCTGCGTGGGGTTTTGCCATATGCAGGTAGGGGCGGCCTTTGGCCGTCCGCAGACGGCACGCATGAAATGCGTGCCCTACAAAACTCCAATAGGGGACGGGCTTACCGTCCCCTATATAATATGGTGTTGATTATTTCATGTCGGCGCCGCAGAAGGGGCAATTACCGTTTACATCGGGCGGTGTTTGTGCTTGGCAGGTGCCACAGGTAGGCGCTACACCCTGTTGGGGAGGGATTCCGCCCTGTTGCGGAGGATAACCACCTTGTTGGGGAGGATAACCACCTTGTTGCGGAGGATAACCGCCCTGTTGCGGAGGATAACCGCCTTGTTGTGGGGGATAGCCGCCTTGTTGCGGAGGATAACCGCCGTGTTGCGGTGGATAACCGCCCTGTTGTGGGGGATAAGCACCCTGTTGCGGGGGATAACCACCCTGTTGTGGAGGATAACCGCCCTGTTGCGGATAGCCCTGCGGAGGGTAGCCGCCCTGTGGCTGGGGATAGCCACCTTGCTGGGGATAGCCCTGCTGATAGCCACCCTGTGCGGCATATGCAGGCATGGCCGGACGGCCGAGAGCGGCGCAAATCTCGTTGCCCATTTGCTCTGCCATTCTAAACTCATGGCTGTGCGGACTTTCAATCTTGTCAAGACCGCTGTTGATTTGGAACTTGATGTCGTCGAACCACGGGCTTTCAAGCTGAATATCTACCCAAAAATCGTACTCTGTCTTAAAACGTGGGGGGACATAGCTGGCACGATCGTTGTCGCCCACCTTGCGATAGAGCTCCTGACGCTCCTCACGGATGTCAACGGTACAACTCATGACCTGTGAAAGGGCGATAATGTCGGGGTTGCGCTCACGCCAATCGTCATAACGGCAATAAACAAAGGTGCCCGAGCGTTCGTCAAGTTTGATTACACCGTCGGGGCCGACATGGCGTGTCGGCTGGAAGGATTGGATATTTTTCTCGTTTTGCGCACGGTATTCAAGCTGTGCTTTGATATCGTCCACCGTAGATTGGCGGCGTTCCTCAAAGAGGGGAGAGAGAAGTTTTGCGCAGTCTTTGCACATGTTGCCGTCGTCCAGTTTGCGATTTCCGAGCAGACCGATTTTCTCACCGCAAATGTCGCATTCTTTTTTGTCAAACAGACCCATAACAATTCTCCTTTTTATTTATGGTCACCTCAAATTTGCTACGCATTTTTCTCACGTAGAGTATTTAGAGGCTCCCTTATTAATTTTGCATTTTTGATTTAGCGTGACAATAGTATAACATTAATGAAATAGTTTTACATCATGGAAAACTATTAGATTGAGGTTAAAAATGTGTGAATATATGATTTCCGGCGAAAAAATCGGTGATTTTTATTCGCCATATCGGTGTGCGGTCACGGCTCTCTGTGACCGCAGATGTTGCACAATCCACGGACGACCACAGGTCGCCCCTACAGGTGGGTTGTTTTAGGCATTGTAGGGCACGCATTGTATGCGTGCCTTTTGCGGAATGCATACAATGCATTCCCTACAGGGGGTAACGGTGGGCGGCCGATGGTCGCCCATGCGGTTAACCCCCCAAAAAAACATCATTTTTGGGAAAATAAAAAAATCTTAAAAAAATGCTTGACAATAAGTATTCTATTTGGTATTCTATATGAGCGCCTTTGGGCGCAGTATGTCTATTTGCGTGCGAAAAACACCGAAAACCCTTGAAAAATCAAGGAATATACCATATGTGGTGTTTGAGTGCGGAAACAGACCGCGATGATGTGCAAGATTGCCGTGAAAACGGGTAACTTGCGCGGAGTATGTCCGAAAATCGGGCGGCAGAAAGAGCAAATAAGCACTTGCGTATCCACTAAACGTGGGAACCGGCGGCAGTTTGTCGCAAGGCCTAACGGGAGACCAACGAGTGTATTTGTGCCGGAATGTTGTATCGCCGGCTTGATTTATGCCCAAAATGCGATACACACGGCGGCGTGTGCTAAACTTTCCGCCTGCTTGAGCACTGAGTGCCGAGCGACATAATTTCAATGTAAAAACAGGAGGAAACAAAAATGGCAGAAATGCAGAAAATGCGCATTAGACTTAAGGCGTATGACCACCAGCTAATCGACCAAGCATCGGAGAAAATCGTGGAGACCGCAAAGCGCTCTGGCGCTGAGGTTTCGGGGCCCATTCCCCTTCCCACCACCAAGAAGATCATCACCATCTTGCGTGCCGTTCATAAGTATAAGGACAGCCGTGAGCAGTTCGAGCGCCGCACACACAAGCGTTTGATCGACATCAAACAACCGTCGCAAAAGACTGTTGAGGCACTGATGAGCCTTGACCTTCCGGCCGGCGTTGAGATCGAAATCAAACTGTAAACCCCACATTTTATTAGGACATTATACACTTTATATATAATGTACACCCTTGTCCGTAAGGGCAAGTTAAGTTGGAAAGTGAAGGCATCGCAAGCGATGTACTGCCGCCCAACCACTGACTGAAGGAGGAAAAAAGCGAAGATGAAAAAAGCAATCATCGGAAAAAAAGTCGGCATGACACAGATCTTTGATGAGATGGGAAAAGTAATTCCCGTTACCGTTATTGAGGCCGGCCCTTGCACAGTAGTGCAAAAGAGGACTGTGGAGAAAGACGGTTATGAGGCCGTGCAACTCGGATATCAAGAGCTTGCACAGCGCCACACAAACAAGCCGACAAAGGGACATTTTGAAAAGGCCGGCGTTTCGGCTAAAAAGTACCTTAAAGAGTTCCGCTTTGAAGACTGCACCGGCCTGAATGTCGGCGATGTCATTTTGGCGGACACATTTGAGCCGGGCGACAAGATTGATGTCGTCGGTATATCAAAGGGTAAAGGCTTTGCAGGCGTTATCAAGCGTTGGAACGCACACGAGCAACAGGCCAGCCATGGTGTCGGCCCTGTTCACCGCAGTGTCGGTTCAATGGGCGCAAACAGTGACCCGTCAAAAGTTTTCCCCGGCAAAAAGATGGCAGGTCATCTCGGTGCAGAGCAGGTTACCGTTCAAAACCTCGAAATCGTTAAAGTCGATGCAGAGGCAAACATGATAGCTATCAAGGGCGCCGTTCCCGGCCCCAAGGGCGGTCTTGTTTACATCAAGAACACTGTTAAAAACCACAGAGTTAAGAACACACAAGAGCAGGGCGTCAGCCTTAACCCGCAGAAAGCATCTGCGAGAAGATAACGGGAAAGGAGAGATAATATGGCTAAGTTAAATGTTTTGGATATGACCGGTAAGGTCGTCGGCGATATTGAGCTTTCGGACAGCGTATTCGGCATAGAGCCCAACACCGTCGTAATGCACGCCGACATCAAAAACCATCTTGCCAACAGACGTCAGGGCACACAAAGCACTCTGACAAGAGCTGAGGTAAGAGGCGGCGGCAGAAAGCCGTGGCGCCAAAAGGGTACAGGCCGTGCACGTCAGGGTAGCACAAGAAGCCCGCAGTGGACACACGGTGGTATCGCACTCGGCCCCAAGCCGCGTGACTACAGATATCGTTTGAACCACAAGACAAAGCAGCTTGCAATCATGAGCGCACTGAGCGCCAAAGTGGCATCGGGCAACATGATAGTTGTTGACAATCTTGACCTTGCAGGCATAAAGACAAAGGACATGATTTCCTTCCTGTCAAATGTCGGCGCAGCCGGCAAAGCGCTGGTTGTCACACCGGAGGTTCGTAAAAACGTGGTAATGTCGGCGAGAAACATTCCCGGCATCACAACCACCATCTCGAGCATCATCTCGGTTTATGAGATAATGAAAGCCGAGAAGTTTATAGTCGACAAGGCTGCCATAATGAAGATTCAGGAGGTTTACGCAAAATGAAATCAGCTTATGATATAATTCTGCGTCCGATAATCACCGAAAAATCGATGGAATCGGTAGCCGACAAAAAATATGTGTTTGAAGTTGCAAAAAGCGCAAACAAGGTTGAGATCAGAAAAGCCATTGAGCAAATCTTTGGCGTAAAGGTGCTCAGCGTCAACACAATGAACGTCGTCGGTAAAGAAAAGCGCATGGGCGTTCACAAGGGCTATACAGCGGCCCGCAAAAAGGCGATAATCCGTCTTACCGAAGAATCCAAGACCATCGAAATCTTCGAGGGTATGGTATAAGATAATCACTACACGGCTTTTATTCGGTATCTTTCGGCATCTTTTCCGTCGCTCTGCGTTTTAAAACCTTGCATTCTACAAAAGAGTGCTGCGGTTTTGCACCTTAACCGGCGAAAAATCTGCTCGAAACCTACTCGATTAAAACCCGCTTCGTGATTATCAAGATAATTACTTTTCGTGACTATCTAAGACGAGGCCGGAAACGGCTTATAT
>CAYJAS010000020.1:15367-20399 GCA_964367895.1 uncultured Oscillospiraceae bacterium
ATCAAGATAATTACTTTTCGTGACTATCTAAGACGAGGCCGGAAACGGCTTATATCGCGCGAAGTTATGCCACAAGCGTGGCGCAAAACGCCGAGCGGCGCAGTACCGCTCGCAAATATGAACAGGAGTGAACAAAAATGGCAATAAAAAGCTATAAGCCCGTAACGCCGTCGCTACGTCATATGACGGTTACCGACTATCGCGGGCTGAGCAAAGTAAAGCCGGAAAAAAGCCTGCTTGAAAAGCTTAAGAAAAAATCCGGCCGTAACAGCTACGGCAGAATTACCGTTCGCCATCAAGGCGGCGGAAACAAGCGCAAATATCGTATCATCGATTTCAAGCGCGACAAGATCGACATGCCGGCAACCGTGCTGACACTGGAGTATGACCCCAACCGCACAGCCTTTATCGCACTGCTGGAGTATCAAGACGGCGAGCGCCGCTACATCTTGGCTCCCAACGGCCTTAAAGTCGGCGATACCGTGCTTTCGGGCGTCGGCGCTGACATCAAGCCGGGCAACAGCCTTCCCATCCAGAACATTCCGCTGGGTACGGTTATCCACAATATCGAGCTTTATCCCGGCCGTGGCGCACAGCTTGTACGCTCTGCCGGCACCTCAGCACAGCTGATGGCTAAAGAGGGCACAGCCGCTCAGGTTCGTCTTCCCTCCGGTGAAGTTCGTTTCATCAAAATGACCTGCCGTGCGACAATCGGCCAAGTCGGCAATGTCGACAACGAGAATGTCAACATCGGTAAAGCAGGTAAAAAACGTCACATGGGCATCCGCCCGACGGTCAGAGGTAGCGTTATGAACCCGGTTGACCACCCGCACGGCGGCGGTGAGGGCAAAAGCCCGATCGGACGCTCGGGACCGGTTACTCCGTGGGGCAAACCGACTCTCGGCTACAAGACTCGTAAGAAAAACCACCGCACTGACAAGCAAATTGTCAAGCGTCGCGGCGTGAAATAAGAAAGGAGCGCAATTAATATGGGCAGAAGTCTTAAAAAGGGCCCCTTTGTGGCTCCCGAGCTGATCAAAAGGGTAATGGCTCTCAACGAAACAGGCGAAAAGAAAGTACTAAAAACATGGTCACGTGCTTCGACAATCTTCCCCGACTTTGTCGGACACACAATTGCTGTGCATGATGGAAGAAAGCACGTTCCGGTGTATGTCACCGAGGATATGGTCGGACACAAGCTCGGCGAGTTTGCACCGACACGCACATTCCGCGGTCATGCCGGCAGCAAGACCGGTAAGTAAGGGAGGATTTTAAATAATGGAAGCAAGAGCATATTTAAAGTACCTCCGCATGACCCCGAGAAAGGTGCAGATTGTCTGCGACCTTATCAGAGGGAAGGACATCTCCGCTGCGGCAGCAATTTTGCTTAACACACGCAAAGCCGCCAGCGAGCCGCTTATTAAGCTGCTGAAAAGCTGTGCCGCCAATGCGGAGAACAATCATGAGCTAAACCCCGAGAAGCTCTATGTATCACAGGTGTTTGTAACACCCGGACCGATACTCAAACGTGTAATGCCCCGCGCACGCGGCGGCGCTGCTCGTATAAACAAGAGAACCTGCCATGTAACGCTGGTTCTCGCCGAGAAAGAATGATAAGGAGGTAAGCTTATGGGCCAGAAAGTTAATCCCCACGGATTGCGCGTGGGCGTCATAAAGGGATGGGATTCCCGCTGGTTTGCTAAAGACCAGCTGGTCGGCGACCTTCTTGTCGAAGACTACAAAATCCGCGAGTATCTCAAAAAATCGCTCTTTCAAGCGGGTATTCCCAAGATTGAAATTGAGCGTGACAGCGCAAAAGTGCGTGTCCTTATCCACTGCGCACGCCCCGGCATGATTGTCGGAAAGGGCGGAGCAGAGGTTGAAAAGCTCCAAGAGTACCTGTCTAAGATGATAGGCAAGCCGGTTTGGGTCAGCATCGTTGAGGTGCGCTCGCCCGACCTTAATGCTCAGCTTGTTGCAGAGAATATCGCAGCACAGCTTGAGCGCCGTATCTCCTTCCGCCGTGCCATGAAGCAAGCTATGCAGCGTGCTATGAAGCTGGGCGCAAAGGGTATCAAAACAAGCGTATCCGGCCGTCTGGGCGGTGCTGAAATTGCTCGTACCGAGCATTATCATGAGGGTACCATTCCCCTGCAAACACTTCGTGCCGATATCGACTATGGTTTTTATGAGGCACACACCACTTACGGCCGTATCGGCGTAAAAGTTTGGCTTTACAAGGGCGAAGTTCTTACAGGCGGCCCGCGTACCACTGCTGTTGAGGCTCCCCGCCGTGACAGACGTGACAGACGTGACGGTGACCGCAGACCGCGCACCGGCGATCGTCCCCCCCGTCGTGACGGGCAAGGCGGCGGAAACCGTGACAATCGTGGCGGTTACCAAAACCGTGGCGGCCAAGGCGGCCAGGGCGGAAACCGTGACAACCGTGGCGGATATCAAGGCCGTGGCGGACAGGGCGCACAAGGTCCGGCAAGACCGACCTACAACCGTGTGGCAAATCCGCAGCAGCTCAACAAGCCGGCAGCGGCACCCGCACCCGCAGAGGCAGCCCCTGAAGCTCCCAAAACGGAAGGAGGAGCAGAATAATGCTGTTACCAAAAAGAGTTAAATATCGCCGTGTACATCGCGGCCGCCTGACAGGTAAAGCAACTCGCGGAAACTTTGTTTCAAACGGCGAGTTCGGCCTGATGGCAACCGAACCCTCATGGGTTACGAGCAACCAAATAGAGGCTGCCCGTATCGCTATGACCCGTTACACAAAGCGTGGCGGTAAGGTTTGGATTAAAATCTTCCCCGACAAGCCGGTCACACAAAAGCCGGCCGAGACCCGCATGGGCTCCGGTAAAGGTTCACCCGAATATTGGGTAGCCGTTGTTAAGCCGGGCCGCATCATGTTTGAAATCGCAGGTGTTTCGGAGGAAGTCGCAAGAGAAGCAATGCGCCTTGCAAGCTACAAGCTGCCCCTAAAGTGCAAGTTTGTAACTGCCGAGGACACAAAGAAAGAAGCAGGTGAAGCATAATGAAGGCAAAAGAGGTGCGTGAGCTCAATTCTGAGCAGCTCGACAAAAAGCTTACGGAACTGAAAAAAGACCTTTTTAACCTCCGTATGCAGCATGCCATAAATCAGCTTGACAATCCTATCAAGATAGCAGATGTCAAGCGTGATATCGCAAGAGTACAGACCGTTATCCGTGAGCGTCAGCTCGCGGCCAACTCGTAAGCGGTAAGGAGGATACAAAGATGAGTGAAAGAGCTTTCCGCAAGAGCAGAGTGGGTATGGTCGTCTCTGACAAGATGGACAAGACCATCGTTGTTGCGATTGAAACCCGCGTACAGCATCCGCTGTATAAGAAGATTGTCAAAAGGACATATAAACTGAAAGCACACGACGAGAAAAACGAGTGCGGCATCGGCGACAAGGTGCGTGTCATGGAGACCCGCCCGATAAGCAAAGACAAACGCTGGCGTCTCGTTGAGATCGTTGAAAAAGCAAAATAAGGAGGAAACGTCGTGATACAACAGGAATCTTATCTTCGTGTTGCCGACAATACCGGCGCGAAGGAAATTAAATGCATCCGTGTTCTCGGCGGCTCCACCCGCAGATACGGCAACATTGGCGATGTTATAGTCGCTTCTGTCAGAAAAGCCGCTCCCGGCGGGCAAGTCAAAAAGGGCGATGTCGTCCGTGCTGTTATCGTGCGTACCCGCAAGGGTCTGCGCCGTGCAGACGGTAGCTATGTTCGTTTTGACGAAAATGCAGCTGTCATCATCAAAGAGGACAAAAACCCCAGGGGCACTCGTATCTTCGGACCTGTCGCTCGTGAGCTCCGTGAGAGAGATTACATGAAAATCCTCTCGCTCGCTCCCGAAGTGCTGTAAGGAGGACGTAAAATGAACACACTTAATGTAAAACGCGGCGACACCGTTGTGGTGTTGTCGGGCAAAGATAAGGGCAAGCAAGGCAAAGTTTTGTCGGCTTTCCCGAAAAAGGGCATGGTCGTGGTTGAGGGTATCGCCGTCACACCGCACCATACAAAACCCCGCAAGCAAGGTGCACAAGGCGGCATAATCAGCCGTGAGACACCTATCCGTGCTTGCAAAGTAATGCGCGTTTGCCCCAAATGCTCCAAGCCGACCAGAAAGGCTCACAAGATTGAGGGCGACAAAAAAATGACCGTATGCAAAAAATGCGGCGCCGAAATATAAGAGGGGAGAAAGTTAAAAAATGGCTGATAACAATGTAGTAAAGCCGGAAGGCTACCTCCCGCGTCTTAAAGCTAAGTACAACGCTGAGATAGCACCCGCACTTATGAAAAAGTTCGAGTATAAAAGCGTAATGCAAGTTCCCAAACTTGAGAAAATCACTTTAAACATCGGTTGCGGCGAAGCCCGTGACAATGCAAAGGTGCTTGACTCGGTTGTCGCTGACCTTGCAAAGATCACCGGACAAAAGCCGGTCATCACAAAGGCTAAAAACTCGGTCGCAAACTTCAAACTGCGTGAGGGAATGAACATCGGCGCAAAAGTCACTCTGCGTGGCGAACGTATGTGGGAGTTTCTTGACAGATTCTTCGGCATCGCTCTGCCCCGTGTTCGTGACTTCCGCGGAATCAACCCCAACGGATTTGACGGCCGTGGCAACTACGCCATGGGCATCAAAGAGCAGCTGATCTTCCCCGAGATTGACTATGATAAAATAGACAAAATCAGGGGTATGAACATAGTGTTCACAACAACCGCAAAAACAGACGAAGAAAGCAAAGAGCTTCTAACACTGCTCGGCGCTCCGTTCGCGAAGTAAGGGGGAGAGAAAAAATGGCTAAAAAAGCAATGATACTCAAGCAACAAAAGCAGCTCAAAGAGGGCAAATTCTCTACCCGTAGCTACAACCGCTGCAAAATCTGCGGCCGCCCCCACGCATACCTGCGTGACTTCGGTGTCTGCCGTATTTGCTTTAGGGAGTTGGCGTATAAAGGCCAAATCCCCGGCGTCAGAAAAGCTTCCTGGTAAA
>CAYJAS010000021.1:0-19941 GCA_964367895.1 uncultured Oscillospiraceae bacterium
TAACCTACTCGGAGTGAAGTGCATAATTTCCGTAAGAGGTGATTTTTACGGAAATTTCGGTCTTTATTTCAACATTTGGTATTCCGTCGCTCGGAGATTTCACGCGCTCATACATTTCGGGGTCTAAGCGATATATCGCTCTGCCTATGCCTATCGAGTCACAGTCAAACTCCTGCAAAATATCTATCACATTGTCTACACTTTGCTCAAATTGTCCCTCAATTATGCTTAACATCTGCTCTTGCTTCTCTGTACCTTCTTCAATCGTGACGGCAAAATCAAGGGATATTTTAACGGTTTTTTCATCTTCAATGCTGATGCTTTGTGAGTTTTGCTGTACATTTACCGAAATGCCCGGCATAACGGCAACACTACTTACCGCCTGCTCCCCCCTCAGCCACAGCAAAAACGGGGTTTTGTCAGGATCTATAGTGACTATCATGCGGTCGCCTTTAAATAACGCCGTCCCCCCCACCTGTTGTGTCGGCTGACCTTCTCCGCTATCCTTAATGTCTACAAATGGCAATATCCCCTCAATGCCCGGCTCAAGTATATCTGCATAAAACTTGTAAAACACCATATCTGGTGCCTTTGCAATTTCACTGTTGAGCTCCATGGTCTGCCTAAGCTCTAAACTGCGCACTTCATTTATCAGCGGCTGCGCCACCATAATCTCATCTCCACGCTTTTCGGCAATAACCAGCCGCATATTGAGGCAAAGATTGTTGTTTTGCATTATCGCCTCAAGCAAATCTCCTATCCCCTCCTCTGCAACCTCTCTGCCCAGCACTGCAACTTGGGCATGATTGTAATATAAATCTCGGCTGGCTGTCATTGCGCTGTTTTGAAGCGCATCCACAAGGGTTATTCCCGTCCCCGAGACCAAAATCGAGCGGTTTTCCGGCTGATTTGATGTCGCCTGTACTATTTCCACCGTTGTGCTGTATGCCCCCGGGCTTCCGTCTATTGAAAATCCGGCAACCACCGTCAAAAACTCCGGATCTTTTGTGGTCGAGCATGAAGCAAGCGCGCACAGACACATCGCCAGCGAAACAATTTTGCTTGTCTTTTTCATCTACTTTTTCCTTTCTGCGCCGACAGAAACCGCCCGAATTTTTTCATTTTTTGATAGGGCGGGCGAATAAAGCTGTCCTCAGGATTTCCTCTGCCGGCAAAGGGCGCCGAGCTGAGCGAACTAATGCCGAACGAGTGCATTTTTGCTATATGGGCGCAAAGGCAAATCATGCCCAAAGTGTAGCCGTAAAGCCCCATGGTTGACGAAAGTATTAAAAGGAAAAATCGTGTTTGGCTGACCGGTGCTTTGAGCTTGGGCACAATCAGCCCGCAAATTGCCGACAGCGCTACCACTATAAGCATGGGCGCTGAAACCACCCTTGCCTCTACCGCCGCCTGCCCGACGACAAGCCCGCCGACCACCGACAGAGTTTTACCTATACCTGCCGAGGTGCGCGCCCCTGCCTCTCTCAGTATTTCAAATGCGAGTATCATAATCAGCGCTTCAAAAAATGTCGGAAGTGGCACCCCCTGCCTGGCACTGGCTATCGACAGCAGCATGGTAAGCGGCAAAAACTCCTGCTGATATGTCACAAGCGCAACATAAATCGGAGCGACCGAGATGGCGAGAAAAAAGCCGATTATTCTCAGCAATCTGTTTGCAGAGGCAAATTGAAAGTCGGAATAATAGTCCTCACCCGACTGAAAGTGCTCCATAAATATAAAGGGCACAGTTATCGCTACCGGCGATCCGTCTACAAATATCCCTATGCGCCCTTCCAGTAGCTTGGATGCCAGCACATCGGGACGTTCGGTCGATCCGATGGTGCGAAACGGACTGTATTTGTTGTCACGTATCAGCTCTCCGATGTAATTTGTGTCCAAAATACCGTCAATTTTAATTTTTGTCAGACGAGAACGAAGTTCTGACAACACCTGTCTATCGACAATTCCATCTAAATAGCACATGGTACACATGGTTTTGCTTGTCTCACCTATCGAAAAATACTCTATCTTTAGTGCATGTGTTCGCAGTTTCCTGTGCATCATACCAAGGTTGTGCAGCATAGGCTCGGTAAACCCTTCTCTTGGGCCTTTGATGTAAGATTCTCCGCTCGGCTCGGAAATACTGCGCATCAGAAAGCCCTTTGTGCCTATGACTATCGCTTTGTCGCCACCGTCACAAAATACAACACTGTCACCATAAAGCATACTGTGGACAATATCCGAAACGGTGTTCAACTGTTTTGTTTCGTTCATTTGCAGAACACGCTGCTCAATATAGGTTGTCGGATTTTGAGGTACAGGCTCATCTGTTTTGAATGTTATTATCGGCTTTATTAGGTTTTCATTTATCATGGCTGAGTTGACCATACCGTCGGCGTAAAAAAGGGCACAACGAAGATGCTTTCCGTTTGTTTTCACAGTTGGCTCAAACAGATGGCAGACTATCGTCTTGTCCTTTTCAAACATGCTTTTAAAGAGTTTGACATTTTCATCAAGGCTGCTTGAAATTTCTTTCGGGATTTGGTTCATATTATCACCTCCCGTTTATTTTGCCAATAAAAGTGCATTTTAACACCGATTTTTGAGTATTTTATTGCAATTACGGATAAACTCATATTGTGGAGTTGTTTTTATTTTACAGATTTACTTGCTTTTTTTTCCTACTTATGGTAAAATCCTTCTATTAATGACTTTTTCTCACTGCGCGAGCGCTGCTGCGAGTGAGCTTTTATATTGAAAATTAATTTTAAGTGCGCATTCCGCCGTAATTTACGTGCGGGAATTTTGTTTGTGCACCCAAATCAAAGGAGAACAGCATGGCTGAAACAACAAAACAACCCGGGAAATCCCCGACAATAGCAAAAAAGGGTGGAAACCCTGTAAAACAAAACACCCAAAAACCGGTTAAAGACAGCGTGGCAAAAAGCAAAAAAAGCTCGCCCGATGACCTTTCCAAAAAGCAAAAACCCACACGCACAAAAGCCATCCCGACACAGAAATCGGGTGAAAAAAGCAAGCTTGGCAAAACCTTGGAGCGTGCCCTTAGGCCTGAGGGTAAGAGCTCTCAACGCCTTAAGGTTATACCGCTCGGCGGTATGAATGAAATCGGTAAAAATATGACCGTTTTCGAATATGGCGATGACATTATAATTATCGACTGCGGAATGACCTTCCCCGATGATGAGCTTTTAGGTGTCGATTTGGTTATCCCCGATACTACCTATCTTGTAAATAACAAGGATAAAATTAAAGGTATCTTCCTCACCCACGGGCATGAGGATCACATCGGTGCTCTGCCCTATGTTCTGCGTGAAATCAATGTTCCGATTTACTGCACAGCGCTGACGGCAGGCTTGATTAATATTCGCCTTAAAGAGCATCGCAACCTGAAAAAAGTTAAATTACATGTCAAAAAGGACGGAGATCATGTCCGTGCCGGCGTTTTTGATGTCGAGTTTATCAGGGTTAATCACTCGATAGCCGACGCTTGCGCTTTGGCTATTAAAACCCCGCTCGGCATGTGCCTGCACACCGGCGATTTTAAGATTGACTCAACGCCGATAGACGGTGAAATGATAAATCTCGAGCGATTTGGCCAACTCGGCAGACAGGGTGTCTTGCTTTTGATGGCCGACTCCACCAATGCAGAGCGCCCGGGAATTTCAATGAGCGAGCGCAAGGTTGGCGACTCCTTTGAGCGCGAGTTCAAAGGCTGTGAAAAGCGTATAATCGTGGCAAGTTTTGCGTCAAATGTCCATCGCATACAGCAAATTATTGACGTTTCGGTGCGACACGGACGCAAAGTCTGTGTATCTGGACGCAGTATGGAGAACATTCTCAAGGTAGGCACCGAGCTTGGATATATCAAGCCACCGCCGGGCACCATCGTTGAGCTCAATCAAATCAGAAATTATCCTCAAAACAAGCTGACAGTTATCACTACCGGCAGTCAAGGTGAGCCGATGAGTGCCCTTTATCGCATGGCTTTTTCCGGTCATCGTCAAATTGAGGTTGGCGAGGGCGATAAAATCCTGATAGCGGCAAGTCCGATACCGGGCAATGAAAAGTCGGTTTACAACATGATCAACGAGCTGTTCAGACGGGGTGCTGAAGTCGTTTATGAGCGACTTGCCGACATTCACGTGTCGGGGCACGCCTATCAAGAGGAGCTTAAAATCATGCTGTCTCTTATCAAGCCTCGTTACTATTTGCCGGCCCACGGCGAGCATCGCCACCTTATGGTAAACGCTCAGCTTGGCAAAATATGCGGTGTTGCACCAAACAATATTTTTATGTCAGAGGTTGGCAAGGTGCTTGAAATCGGCAAAAACAGCGCCGGCTTTACCGGAATTGTACCCAGTGGCCGTGTGCTGATTGACGGATACGGCGTAGGCGATGTCGGCACAGCGGTTTTGCGTGAGCGCAAAAAACTCGGCGAAGATGGTATTTTGACGGTGGTTTTGGCGGTCGACATGAAAAACCGTAAACTGCTGTCCGATGTGCGTGTTACCACCCATGGATTTGTCTTTGTCCGCGAAGCCGAGGAAATACTCGACGAGCTTAAAAAGATGGCCGCAGCTTCCATCGAGGCATGCTTTGACAAGCGTATGACCTCTCGTGCCGCCATTAAAGATGTTATTTGCAGCAGACTTTCCGATCATCTTTACAAAAAGACCAAGCGCAGTCCTGTTGTCGACTCGGTACTGATTGAAGTATAATTTGAAAAACAAAAGGCGATGTGAAAAATCACATCGCCTCAGCATGTCAAAAAATAATTTTGACTGCTGAACATTAAAAAAGCCTACCGCAAGTAAATTGCGGCGGCTTTGAAAATCGAGCATTTGCTTGCAAATACTCAATTTTACGGCCTTCCTCGAAGGCCGCCGACACCGTGTGTCGGTCAGACAATCTCAAAACCAAAGGTTTGGAGATTGTCTAAGGCGATGTGAAAAAATCACATCGCCTTTTTTATTATTAACTTTGATGTCCGTGCTAACATCGAGTTTTTATTTGCCTTTTATTCGGCAAACAGATCTATCCACATCTTGTCGTAAAGATCAAGTGTTTCCACCGGAAGATTTGAATAGCTCTCGCAACGAGAGGTCACCTCTGATGTGGGGAACAGTACGCTGTAAATATACGCATCGGTCGGATCGCTTAGGTCATAATCCTCTGCCATCATCTCGTTTGTGGTGGGATTGGGGCTTGCATATCCTGTTTCTTGCATATTTCTGTAGGAAATCTCAGCGCCGCTCATAAAGTTGATGAAAGCTTCGGCATTGTCCTTGTTGGCCGCACCCTTGGGTATGCACATAGCATCTACAAAGATGTTGCTACCCTCCTCAGGCACTACAAAGCGCAGGTCGGGATTGTTTTCCAGCATGGAAATATAGTCACCTGCATAGTATGCGCCGATAAGAGCCTCGCCGCCTTCAAGCAGGTCATACATCTGATCCATAACCCACTTTTGGACGAAAGGCTTTTGCTCCAGTAGGAGCTCATATGCCTCATTAAGCTGTGCTTCATCGGTGGTGTTTACCGAATAGCCAAGATAATAGAGTGCCGTTCCGATAGCGTCACGGGAGTTGCTGAACTGCAAAATCTGTCCTGCATATTGCTCGTCAAACATTGCACTCCAGCTTGTGATCTCCTCGTCTATTTCAGCCGAGTTGTAAATAATTCCAACAGTACCCCAGCCATAGGGTACGCTGTACTCGCCGTTCGGGTCATATGACATCGACATATAAGTCGGGTCGATTTGTGAAACGTTGGGTACATTATCAAAGTTGATTTTTTCGAGCATATCTTCCTCGATAAGGCGTGAAATCATGTAGTCTGACGGGATAATGACGTCATAGCTTGCTCCGCCGCCCTTTAGCACGCCGTAGAGCTGTTCATTTGACTCATAGGTCAAATAGTTTACCTCAATTCCCGTTTCCTCGGTAAAGTCCTCAAAAATGCTTTGGTCGATGTACTCTCCCCAGTTGTAAACGTTGACCACTTGCTCGTCTGACGAGGAACAGGCTGCCATTGTGATTGCCAGTGCTGTGATGAGTACCGCTAAGATGATGTTTCTTTTCAATTTTCTACCCCTTTCAAAATTTGGTTTCTTTTTTCAGCCGCCTTTTGCTGTCTGATTTCTCGCACGTTTATTATCACCAGAAGCAAAATCACGGTTAAAAACATAATTGTGGACAATGCATTGATTGTCGGTGTGACACGCTTTTTAGTCATACTGTAGATGACCATCGAAAGTGTCTGCGCTCCGCTACCTGCGGTAAAATAACTTATGACAAAATCGTCTATCGACATGGTAAAGGCGATAATCATTCCGTTTACAATACCCGGACGAATTTGCGGAATAATAACCTTGAAAAAGGCTCTCATCCATGTACATCCCAAGTCTTGTGCCGCCTCAAACATGTTTTTGTCAAGTTGATAAAGCTTTGGCATGACCGAAAGTATGACATATGGTATATTAAAGGTTATATGGGCTATCAGAAGTGTTCCAAACCCAAGCTGCAAATTGACATTTGCCCCAAAAAGGCCGAAGAAATTGTTTAGCAGTCCAAGCCCGAGAATAAACAAAAGACTCATGGAAACGCCGGTTATAATGTCGGCGTTAACCACCGGGATATTGTTTATTGTAAGCAGTGCCGAGCGTGGTCCACGCCTCATGTTGAAAAAGCCTACAGCGGCAAATGTGCCGGCCACCGTCGCAATAGCTGCGGCAAGCAAAGATAGCAACAAAGTGGTGTAAATCGACTCCATTATCATTTTGTCGTTAAACAGCTCGATATACCAATCCAGCGTGAAGCCGGTGAAAACCGTTCTACTGCTACTTTGGTTAAAGGAGAAAAACATCAGCACGAAAATCGGGGCGTACAAAAACACCATGGTGAGGCCTATCAAAAAATTATAGCCGGTCTTGTTTTTCTTTTTCACAACATCACCGCCTGTTCCTCACCTTCGCCGAAGCGGTTCATGACATAGGTACATATTAGAACGATAGCCATCATGACAAGTGAAATTGCACTGCCGAGATATGGATTGTAGTTCATACTGAACTGCAGCTGAATAAGGTCGCCGAGCATCATGCTCGAACCGCCTCCGAGCAGTCCCGATATAATAAAGGTGCTGACCGAGGGCACAAAGACCATGGTAATGCCCGACAGAACGCCCGGCAAGCTGAGCGGAAAGACCACTCTGCGGAAGACAGTGCTTGAGTTTGCACCGAGGTCTTGTGCGGCCTCAATGACAGAGGGATGTATTTTTGCAATGACCGACTGTATGGGAATAATCATAAAGGGCAGATAGTTGTAAACCATACCGAGTACAACCGCTCCTTGTGTGTTGATCATTGGGATATATTCTATGTATTGATCGCCTGTACGGCCGAGCACGGCATTTAGAAGCTCAAAAAAGCCGATATTCTGCAAAAATGTGTTTATCAGGCCTGTGTTCTCCAAAATGGACATCCATGCATAAGTACGCAGCAGCAGATTTATCCACATCGGAAGCATAAGGAGCATTAGGAAAACCCTTTGCTTTGCCGCACTTTGCTTTGAAAGTGCCACCGCAACCGGATATCCGAGCAAAATACAAATTATTGTTGCTATGGCTGCCAGCGACAGGCTTCTCCAAAGCACCGAGGAATATTCAACTATTCTGACAATGTTTTCAAGCGAAAAACCGCCATCTCTGCTTGTAAAGGCATAAATTACTACCAAAATAAGGGGCGCCACGATAAAAAGTGCCATCCACACGACATAAGGTATCGAGGCAAGTCTGCCCTTGCGTCTGTTCATTTCCCTCTCCTCTCCGATTGTTATTTCAAAACTATTGCGACTTGCGCATTATATGTATATCGTCGGGCGTCAGATACAGTCCGACAAGCTCGCCCGGCTGGGGTGAGGTTATCGACTGAATCATCCACTCAAAACCGGGAGTTTCAACGGTGATTTCATAATGAACTCCCATAAAGATGACATTTTTAACCGTTCCTACAAGTTGACCTTGCTCGGGCGGTAGCACTTCAATATCCTCCGGGCGGACGACAACCTCAATGGGCTCATCTTTTTCAAATCCACCGTCAAGACATTCAAAGGTCTTTCCGCAAAAGGAAACCGAGCGGTCTTCATGCATTATACCATCTATAATATTACTCTCGCCGATAAAGTCAGCGACAAAGGCGTTTTCAGGCTCGTTGTAAATTGCCATGGGCGTGCCGATTTGCTGGATGTGCCCCTTGTTCATTACCACCACCGTATCACTCATGGTGAGCGCTTCCTCTTGGTCGTGGGTTACATATACAAAGGTGATGCCAACCTGTTGCTGTATAGACTTGAGCTCACGTTGCATATCTTTACGTAGTTTGAGGTCAAGGGCGCCGAGTGGCTCGTCAAGCAGTAGCACACGAGGGTGATTTACCAGCGCCCTCGCTATCGCAATACGCTGTTGCTCTCCACCCGACAGCGAGGAGGTGTCACGCTCTGAATATCCCGAAAGCCCAACCAAGTCGAGCATATCACCGACACGCTTTGAGATTTCATTTTTAGAGGGCATAGCAATGGCCTTTCCATTTGCGTCCTTGCGGGCAATACGCAGTCCAAACGCCACATTTTCAAACACATTTAAGTGAGTGAACAGGGCATAACGCTGAAAAACGGTATTTACCTGCCGTTTGTGCGGTGGAACATCGTTTATCGGTTTACCCTCAAAATACAAGGTACCCGAGCTGGGTGTTTCAAATCCACCGATAATACGCAAAGTGGTCGTTTTCCCACATCCCGAAGGGCCGAGTAAGGTGATAAACTCCTTGTCTCGCACATAAAGGTCTATATTATGAAGCACGGCTTTGTCACCATACTGTTTGGAAACATTTTCAAGTTGGATCAGGCGCTCACTCATTTTTCACTGTCCCTCCTTCATGCTTTTACAAAAAAATTGTGCAATAAAAATATAGCATAAATTTCGCAAATGTCAATGTTTTTTCGCAAAAAAACGCAAAAAACTGCAAAGAAAAGAAACGGCTTTTAAAAAAGCTTTGATTTACTCTGAAATACTGTGTTTTACTCCAAAATACTCAAAATCGATTTTAAAAGCTAAAATTGTCTTTGTCTATTTTTTAGGTGGATTTTGCCGTCATACAATGCAGATAATATCTGCGCATTTTAATCCTCCCAAGTTTTCCAAACCTCGGGCGCATATCCCAAAGTCGCTTTTTTGCCAAATCTCACTATAGGGGTGCGCAATATTTTCGGGTTTTCAAGGAGCTTATCCACCTTGTCCTGTTCATACGCTAAATAAGTCAATAGCGAGGCATCGGGCGACTTCGGGTCAACAAGTTTTTCCACTCCACCGATCGCTTGCATCACAGAATTAAGCTCCCCTTTTGAAATTCCGTAGCGAGGGAGATCTATCATCTGTATTTTTATTGAGCGCTCTTTGAAATAACGCTCAGCCTTTTTGGTGTCAAAGCATTTGCTCTTGCCAAATATTTGAACTGTCATAAATCACACCTCACTGTCCGTAATT
The DNA here is from genome assembly GCA_964367895.1 of uncultured Oscillospiraceae bacterium. Lineage (GTDB taxonomy): Bacteria > Bacillota > Clostridia > Oscillospirales > Butyricicoccaceae > CAYJAS01. Next base: position 9,559 of record CAYJAS010000021.1, read on the forward strand.
TTTAAATCCAGATCCGAAAACCTCATTTAAATTGCTGAGCAGCAGAAATGAGCCCGAGTCTACTTCTTGCAGTAATGCCTTAAGTGTACTTGTTTCATGCCTGCGCACTGCACTTATAAGCACTGTTTTGCTCTCTCCGGTAAACATACCGGTCGCACTGAGCGCCGTAACTCCCCTACCGAGCCGCTCAAAAATCGCATCTGAAATTTCCTTTGGCTTGGTCGTTATTATCATGGCGTTTTTCTGGATGTCGGCACCGTAAATAATTTTATCTATAACAGTGCTAGTCAAATAGCTTGTGATTATGGCATAAAATGCACTATCGATATTTTGGTAAATTGCCGCACTGATTAAAATGACCACTGTGTTGACAATCAAGTTAAAGGTGCCTATCGGCATATCTCTCTTTTTGTTCAGATATTTTGCGATTATATCGGTTCCACCCGAGGTTCCGCCGACACGGAAAATAATTCCGAAGCCGGCCCCCATAACTATACCACCGTATATCGCCGCTATCAGCACTTCCCCATCATATGCAGGCAAAAAAGGCGCTAAAAGGTCGAGAAAAACTGAAGCGACCACCGTTCCGAACACGGTTTTTGCAAAAAAGGTCTTTCCAAGCGTTCTATACCCAAGAAAAAACAGCGGAATGTTTGCAACTATACTGACAATACCGACAGGTAAATCATATAGATAGTTGAGCACAAGCGAAAGGCCGGAAATGCCGCCCATTGGGATAAGTGCCGGCATAATAAAAATTCGCTGACCGACCGCAAAAATAAGTGCACCGAGCACAATAAATGCATAGTGCTTTGGATTTGCACGGGCAATACCTTGCTTTGCCGCTTGAAAAAAGGATTTTGCAGACATTTTAACCCCTCCGTATTATCTTAAAATTTCTCGTCAAGTAGCGCTATGAGCGCCGCTAGCGCATCGTTATCATTGCTTGGCAAAACGTGCGGATTGAGCCGCAAAACTTGCTCGCATGCATTTTCCGGTGCATAAGCATTTTTGGTGCATGAAATCAGCTCCACATCGTTTGTACCGTCTCCGATGACATATAAATTGTCGGGCGAAATTCCCATAACTTTGCACAGCGCCAAAGAGGCCGCTCCTTTATTTGCCTCCCGGTGCATAACTGCGAGCAAATTGTCACGAATCCTCTCATAGAAAAAATCACCGGGGTGAGTTCGTTCGATATAGTCAAACACCTCGGTTATATATTCGCCCTTGCCACAGAACAGCACGCTCAACAGCGGTAACGGAACCTGCTCAATCGGGCATTCTACATAATTTGCTTTGACAAGCCTATAGTGCTCTTTGACATAATCATTGGTGCGCACAGCATATGGCTGATCGACCGTATTTGCCTCTATGCCTATATTCGGAAACATTTCCATCACTGTTACAGCCAAGTCATATCCTGCTTTCCCTATGGAAAAGCTGTCTACCAAAGTGTTTTTTGAAAAGTCATATGTAACGGCACCGTTGTATATTACAGCCGGCGCATTTACCTTAAAATCGTGCAGAAAATGCTCCATTCCCGACTTGCTTCTGCCGGTAGCAAGCGAGAATATGCCTCCGTTTTCCATAAAATATGAAATGGCACGACGATTTCCCTGCGATATTTCAAGGTCATCGTTTAGCAAAGTGTCGTCCATATCGCTCAGTATCATTATACCTTCAAACTTTTTCATTATCTATCAATCCTTCTCAAAAAATCGGTGAAATAATCGGGCAACGGGCAGTTCAGTTCAATCTGCTGTCCGCTTTTTGGGTGGACAAATCGCAAGTATGCGGCGTGCAAGCATTGTCCGCCAAGCCCCGATTTATCGTGTGCTCTGCCGTATAACGGATCGCCTACCACAGGGTGCCCGATGTGCGCCATGTGCACCCTGATTTGATGGGTTCGCCCGCTTCTGAGAGCACATTTTATATAGGTATATCCACTGTAATGGGTTAGGACGCTCCAATCTGTAATGGCCGGCTTCCCACCGGGGACGACAGCCATCTTTTTTCGGTCTTTGGCACTGCGCCCTATCGGTGCATCAATCACCCCTGTTTGCTGTTTCAAAGTGCCGAACACCACGGCATGATAATGCCTTGACAGTGTTCGATCTGCAAGTTGTGCCGATAGCAGTCTATGCGAGTTGTCATCTTTGGCGACTATCAGCAGTCCGCTGGTATCCTTGTCAAGCCTGTGAACAATTCCCGGCCTGAGCTGTCCCCCAATGCCGGAAAGGGTGTCCTTGCAGTGGTGTAGCAATGCATTTACCACCGTGCCGTCGGGATTTCCCGCGGCAGGGTGAACGACCATGCCTCTTGCTTTGTTTATAACCGCAAGGCAATCATCTTCGTAAACGATATCGAGAGGTATATCCTGCGGATATACCTCGCACGGCTCGGGATCGGGCACTGTCACTTCAAAGCATTGACCGTCTTTTACCTTGTGGCTTTTGATTACCGCTTTGCCGTCACAGAGCACCTGTTGCTGTTCAAGCAGTCGCTGTACCGCCGCACGAGACAGCTCACTGTTTGCGGCAATAAAGCTGTCTATACGCATTCCATCTTGATGTTCACTCGCTTTTATCGTTAGCCTCACCGCTTTGCTCCTTTAGCTTTTTTTGATGCTTCGGATCTATGAAAATGATAAAAATAATCATAAGCCCGGTGCCTATACTCAGGCATATGTCGGCAACATTAAATATTGCAAAATTTATCAGCCTGAAATCGAACATATCAACGACATATTCAAGCCTCAGCCTATCGATTGAATTGCCTATCGCTCCACTTATTACAAGTGCAGTCGCCCACAGGCCTACTGCACCGTAAACATGCTTTTTTATGACAAAATAAATCAATACCGCTGTCATTATAACGGCAATGCCAACGACAATCATGCCCATGCCTTCAAACATGCTAAAGGCAGAGCCTCTGTTTTCGGCATAAGTTAGATGAAAAACACCGTCTATAATCGGTATTGTATCCATATTTTTCAAGGTTGTGCTCGCCCAGTGTTTACTAAGCTGGTCGAGTACAACCCCCAAAACTGCTACTGCAATGTAAAGCATAATTTCTCCTTATTTCACGCTGTGGGTAAGTGGATTTTTCTTATATAGTTCTGCTCTCGCCTCTGCCGGAACCGACATCGGCACGCCAAAGGCAGCGGAGTTTGCAACTACCTTTGCCGTATGCTCTACCGCACATGCGGCATCAAAGGCATACCATAAATTTACGCCGACCGACACCGTCCCGTGGTTTTGAAGCAAAGCGATAAAATTGCCCTCCGCCAAGCAGTCACATATAGCTTGTGCCCCACCGTCCGAGGACGGAGGGTTAAAAGGCAAGGTTTGAAGGCTTTTTGTGCAATGCTTGCAAATACCGGTGGTCACCAGCGGAAGATTGCCCCCGGTAGCGGCACAGGCGGTTGCATAGGTGCTGTGGGTATGAATTATCGCCGAAATCTTTGGAAATGCGTGATAAATGGCTCTGTGCATCTTCCATTCGGTTGAGGGGCGAGCTTTATTATCGACAGCAAATCCGCCGATGTCCATTACGACAATATCCTCTGCACGCAGTATAGAATACGGAATTGCCGATGGGGTAATTGCCATAAGTCCGCTTTTAAAATCACGCACGCTGATATTTCCCGCCGTGCCGACCGAAAGATCGCTAATCATCAGCTGTCTTCCGTAAAATGCAATTTGCTCTCGCAAGTCTTTGAGCATCATATGCAAAGCCTCCTCTTAAATGCTTTTAAACAGCGCTATTCGCTGTGCAATGTCGGGCGCCCCGAACACCGATGAGCCGGCGACAATAATATCCACTCCGGCCTGCTTGACAAGCGGAGCATTTTCCGGAGTAATGCCCCCGTCTACCTGTATAAGGCAGTTTATCTTGTTGTCGTCTATATATCTCCTAAGCTGTTCAATTTTAGAAATTGCGCAGGGCATAAAGCTCTGTCCGCCAAAGCCGGGTTCGACCGACATTACGAGCACCATATCGCACAGAGGCAAATAGGGAAACAGCTCGCTCGCCTGTGTATCCGGCTTAATTGTAAGAGCGCTCTGCTTGCCCAAAGAGCGGATATGTTTGAGCATGGCATTTTTATCCCCCTCAGCTTCGAGGTGGATATTTATCAAATGGGCGCCTGCCTTTGCAAAAGCATCTATATATTTTTCCGGCTGTGAGATCATCAAATGTACATCTAAAAATCCGTCGGTCGCTTTGGAAAGCGATGCCACGACCGGCACTCCTATCGATATATTGGGGACAAAATGCCCGTCCATAACATCGACATGGATCATATCTGCGCCTGCTCTTAGCACATGGTCTACATCTCGCTGTAGATTTGCAAAGTCGGCCGATAAAATTGATGGTGCGATTTTAAGCATAATAAAACTGCCTTTCAAAAAATGTGTTAGGTGACACCTGTCGGTCACTTGCATATGCTGTAATGTGCGGCGTTGCCGTCGACGCCTGCGTTTTGCCGCCGACGTTTCTATACCGGGGGGTCTTGCCTTGCGAGATCCCCCGCCTGCCAACAAAGCCATACATTAAATATTCTACCACACAGTAGCTGTAAGGTAAAGATAATTTGCAAATAGGAGGATAACACATGCCAAAAATCTATTTAAGCCCCTCTACTCAGGAGAAAAACCTGTACATAAACGGCGGCACCGAGGAACAATACATGAACCTTGTCGCCGACGCACTGGTGCCCTATCTCGATGCAAGTGGCATCGCATACACACGCAACACCCCGGAAATGACTGCGGCAAGCTCTCTTGCTCAGAGCAAGCAAGAGCACTATGATCTTTATGTATCTCTGCATTCAAACGCTGCGCCCGAGTCAAAGGCAGGGCAAGTGCGGGGCAGTGATATGTATTACTACCCGACAAGTGCAAAGGGTAAGCGCTTTGCCGATCTTTTGGTCAAAAATTTTAAGACCATTTACCCCGAACCGTCACTTGTCAAGGCGGTACCGACAACAAAGCTCGGCGAGGTTGCCAAAAGCATTCCGCCAGCTGTTCTGCTTGAAGTGGCCTTTCACGACAACGAGCAGGACGCCACATGGATAAAAAATAGCATCGACCAAATTGCGTGGGCAACCGCATTGTCGATAACCGAGTATTTCGGGCTTCCTCTTGCCACTCCACAGCAGCCGCAGGCGGCTAATGTTGACATAGGCAGTGGCAGGCTGAACATTCGTGCCAAGCCAAATACAAACTCGGCAATTTTGGCTCGTGCCCCAAAAGGTGCGCCGATTACCGTACTCGGCGTGGTGGGCGATTGGTATGTCGTCAAATATGAGGGCATCACCGGGTACACTAACGGCAAATACATAAAAATTTAACAGCCACAATATCGCTAAATGTAAAAAGCTCGGTGGAAATCAGTTCCGCCGAGCTTTAAAAAATCGAGGGTATGGAGCCGTTTAAGATATTATTTTGGCAACCACAAAATCAGAAGCATTAAAACTATAATTTAAACTCCACAATTTCACCTGTTTTGGCATAATATCCCGCGCAAAGAGATTGAATAAACATTCCATGGCAGGCGACTATAACTTTTTGATGACTTTTGTATTTTTCAAAAACAGGTATAATTCTTTCTCTCATTAAGCTCATATCCTCCCAATTCATATCACAATTGGCAGGATACATGCCATTAAACTCGACAAACTCACGGTAATTCTCTTCTGCTATTTCGTCATCTTCATAGATATAATTTTTATTTGCCAGCCATTCGTGTAAATCTGTTTCGATAACAATATTTAGTTGAAGCTCTTTTGAAAGTATAGCCGCAGTTTGCACAGCTCTTGTATAGGGTGAAGATAAAATGATGTCGGCATCACGCAGACGTACATCTTTTGATGCATCTTGCACTTGCTTAATTCCTTTTAAACTCAGCGGAGATAAATTTACACCAAATCCTTGATAAATCTTCTTGTTTCGCTCCGAGTAGTCGGTTTTTCCGTGTCTTACTAAATAAAAAGTGGTCATCTTACACCTCCTATATTATAGAGCTATTAATTGTCTTTCTCCCGTGTCGGGGCAAAGACATTTTAATCATCGTAAAGCTTTTAACCTTTCAAAGTTGCCACCGTAACCCCGGCTTCGCCTTCACCATACACGCCGAGACGGTAGGATTTGACCATCGGATGGCGCTTTAAATGCTCGTGCACACGGTGCCTGAGCACCCCTGTTCCTTTGCCGTGGATTATAGTTATGGTTTCAAGGTGCACCCTTATTGCATTGTCTATAAATCTGTCAAGTTCCATTACAGCATCGTCACCGTTTTGACCGCGTATGTCGAGATTTGGCGAGACATTTTGCGGTGCGGCAGGGCGAGAGGAGGCCGGTTTCGGGGTGCTTTTTTCGGGTTTTAGCAATATATCGGGAACAAGCTCGATTTCGCTCTGCTTAACGGTAATTTTCAATATACCTGCCTGCAATTTAACCGGTGAGTTTCCGCTCGGCGTTTCAAGTACGGTGGCTTTGGTTCTGGTGGCCACTATTTCCACCGTGTCCCCTGCCTTTAGCGGTCTCGGGAGTGGCTCAGGCATGCGTTTTCCGCTGTCCTGCCCTGCATGCTTTTCTGCCGCCGAAAGATTTTCTCTGAAGGCAGACCTGGCGGCAGAGAGATTTAAATCTTTGCCCTCCTCCGCTTGCTGTTTAATTCTGCGCGCCTCAGTAAGCACCATATCGCTTGCCGCACGGGCATTTGAGATAATCTCCTGAGCCTGAGTTTTTGCCTTTTCAAGCAGTTTTTCACGCTCACTCTCCAAATTGTCCAGCCGCTCTTTTGCCTTTTGGCTGAGTTGTGTGGCATCTCTCAGCTTAATTTCCGCCTGTGCCGCCGAAGCTTCAAGCTGTTGCCTGCGCTCCTCCAGTTTTGTTATGACCTGCTCAAATTCCTTGCTTGAGTTGTCCATTCGCTCGCCTGCCGCCTCGACAATATGCAGTGGCAATCCCAGTCGCTCGGAAATGGCAAAGGCGTTTGACTTTCCGGGAATGCCGAAAATCAGCTTATAGGTCGGCATGAGTGTTGCCACATCAAACTCGCACGAGGCATTTTCAATGCCCTCTGTCTCAAGTGCATATACCTTTAATTCTGCGTAGTGGGTGGTCGCTGCAACTGTGCTCCCCTTGCCTCTAAACTCCTCAATTATCGCCTGAGCAAGTGCCGCTCCCTCAACCGGGTCGGTGCCCGCTCCCAGTTCATCGAGCAAGACCATGGTGCTGCTGTCCGCCACTTTCAGTATGGATACTATATTTGTCATATGTGAGGAAAATGTAGACAGCGACTGCTCTATGCTCTGCTCGTCGCCGATGTCGGCGAGCACGGCGCTTTTTATTACCACCGTGCTGTCATCCTGCGCCGGTATGTGCAGGCCACACTGGGCCATAACAGTCATCAGTCCGAGGGTTTTTATGCTGACCGTTTTACCACCGGTATTCGGCCCTGTTATTATCACCGTGTCAATCGCACCGCCGATGCTAAAGCTTACCGGCACGATTTGCTCTTTCGGTATAAGCGGATGACGAGCCTTTTTAAGCTCTGTCGTGCCGCTATTTTTTAAAATCGGCCGTGTTGCATTTTGTGCGTACCCGAGCTTTCCTCTGGCGAAAATAAAGTCCAGTTCACACAAAAGCTCAAAATCTCGTGCAATTGCCGCACCAAAGTTTGCCACCTCTGCCGAAAGCTCTGCCAAAATGCGCTCTATTTCATCTTGCTCTTTGCCGCCGAGCACACGGATATTGTTGTTGAGCTCAACAACGGCGCTCGGCTCGACAAAAAGTGTCGCTCCACTTGAACTTGTGTCGTGTACAAGCCCTGCAAAAGCACCCCTATACTCTGATTTCACCGGCACTACAAAACGGCCACTGCGCTGCGTGATTATAGCGTCTTGCAGCATTTTCGAATTGTTTTGAGAGGATATTATTTTAGCCAGCACATCACGAATCTTGGACTGCGCAACTCTTATTTGCCTTCTGATACGGTAAAGCTCAGCGCTTGCGTGGTCGCTCATCTCCTCCTCGGAAACGATGGCGTTGCTGATCTTTTCCTCCAAATACTTGTTTCCGCTTATCATTGAAAAGAATTGGTCAATTTGAAGTTCGCTCTGCTCTGTTTGTCCTTGCCTATAAGACTTTACCCCTGCCGCTGTGCGCAGTACCCCCGCTATTAGCAGTAGTTCTGAAAAGTTGAGCAGTCCGCCTTTGTCAGCTCGTTCAAGGGGCGCTGAAATATCCTTCAAATCTCCGAAGGAGGGGCTTCCCCTTGTGCCGATGAGCAACATACTTTCAGCTGTCTGTTGCTGAAGTCGCTCGCACTCGCTCAGCACAGTATACGGTCTGAGATTTAGGCACATCTGCTTTGCATTTTGGCTAATCGCCTGCTCCGACAGCGCATTCAGCACGGCGGGCAGTTCAAGCGTTTTTAATGAGCGCTCTATTAATCTTTCATTATCAGTCATGTATTTCACCTACAGTTTTATAAAAATCAAGGGTTTTAAAGCCTCTCTCAAGCTGGATAGTGGCGTATTTTTCAGCCACCTCCGACAGCATTTCAAGGCTTTTACCGTGTACTTTGATTGAAAATAATTTTTTCAGCTCGCACGAAACTATGTGCTTTATCATCAAATGGGCCGCTCTATCAATGGCTATTCCCTTTCCAGAATGTGGCAAAGGACGGCAAGAGAAGCAGCGTACCCCGGCCGATTTGGGGTGAAATTGCGGATTTTGCACCTGCTTTGCACATACCTCGCATTGAAATATTTCCGGCCTGTATCCGCACATTTCACAAAATCGCAGTTCAAATGCCGCCTTTACAAGCGGCAGTGGTGCTATATCATTTGAAATTGCATAAAAACAGTTGAGGGCAAGTCGCAAAAAGCCATCTTCCGTACTATCGTCCTGCGGTACGGTTGAAAGCACTTCGGCTATGTAAGAGGCAAGCGCAAGGCGTGTTATATCGCTTGAAATACCGTCAAATCTGGCTAAACTTTCACCCTCCTCAAGGGTCAGTCTGCCACGGTGTTCAAAAACCGTCATATCGGCATATGAAAACACATTGCTTATCGCCGATATAACGCTTCCCTTGCGCCGTGCTCCTCGTGCCGCTATGCTGAGGGTGCCCCTGTGCTCGGTCAGCACGGTCAGCATTCTGTCGGCATCACGATAATCAACGCTTCTTATAACCACCGCTTTTATATTGTGGTGCATCGCCCTCTCCTTTTTCACAAATGCGATAAAAATTATAGGCTTGCACAAGCCCTGTTTTCTTAAATAGTTCCCATTGTAAATCCTTCATATATATCACCTCTTTGTTATTTTAAGCACAAAAAGGCGCTCAAAACATGAAAAGTTATGACATAAAAGGCATAAATTGGCTATTCCTCGTATCCGAAATTTCGCACCTGCCAAAGATTGTTTCGCCAATCCTCTTTGACCTTTACCCAAAGTTCAAGATGTACTTTTGTGTCCAGCATTTGTTCAAGTTCTACTCTGGCCTGCGTTCCGACGGTTTTGAGCATATGCCCCTTTTTCCCGATAATTATTCCCTTGTGGCTTTTGCGCTCACAAAAAATTACCGCACCGATTTCCATCAGTCCATCGTCACGCTCTGCATAGCGCTCAATTTCTACGGCGATACCGTGAGGTATTTCCTTGTCGAGCACCGAAAGAAGTTTTTCACGAACAATCTCGGCGACCGCTTGTCGCTCGGGCTGGTCTGACACCATATCTGCCGGAAAGAGCTGTGGCGAGTCAATACACATACTGCGAAGTTGTTCAAGCAACTGATCTCTGCCGTCACCCGACAGTGCCGACATTGGTATAATTGCCTCAAAATCGTGTTCCGCTGAGTAAAGCGATATAACCTCCAAAAGGGTGGTTTTCTCCACAGCGGTGTCGATTTTGTTTATCACCAGCACAGCAGGTATATCAAGTTCCTTAATCCGCTCTATAAGCTTTTGCTCGGGTATGCCTATACGCGCTACCGGCTCGACAAGCAATACAACTGCGTCAACATCGCTGACCGTTGTGTTTATCACCTTGACCATAAAATCACCAAGGTGATTTTTTGGCTTGTGCAAACCGGGGGTGTCGAGGAAAATCATTTGATAATCGTCCTCTGTGAGAACTCCCGTAATTCTGGTGCGTGTCGTTTGCGGTTTGTCCGATACTATTGCCACCTTTGTTCCGCAAAGCGAGTTTGTCAGTGTCGATTTGCCCGCATTTGGACGACCGACTATTGAAAATATGCCTGTTTTAATTGTTTCCATCTTATCTCCTGTTTATTTAATCTTTTTGTTGAATGCTTAGGGTGACGGGATTTGAACTCGTCGTCGGACTTCTGCATTATTGTAGGGGCGGT
>CAYJAS010000022.1:0-4801 GCA_964367895.1 uncultured Oscillospiraceae bacterium
GGTGTTGAATTTATTCGGGTCATATTTTTCTAAAAAGTCCTATTTAATAAAAGGAACACGAAGCAGTATACGATGTCTGTATATTTTGCATATTCTATATGCGATTTCCTTTGGACTGCTTGCGGTTTTTTCACGCCAATATTTAATGGTATGTTTAATTTATATTTTAATTTATATTTTACATAGTATTCGTAAACCTTTATTTGTAGATGAAATTGATAATAATATTGATAAATCAAGTAGGGCGACAATAATAAGTGCATCTGCTCAACTTAAATCAATTTGTCTAATGATTTTTGCACCTATTTTCGGGCTTATTGCCGAAATGTTCGGCATAGCCTGGGTCATGCTTTTATTGGCAATAATATTTGCAACTTCCACCCCTCTGCTAAAACAAAAACAGCCGTAGGATTTAAATCCCGAGGCTGTTTTAATTTAAATATGATTACACCATTCCCATAAAATACTCTACAGTGATTGCCACAATGACGACCAGCGCTGAAATAATAAACCCATGTAGCATTGGTCTGATGCCCGATTTTTTTAAATCTTTAAGGCTTGTATTCATACCGATTGCGGCGAGTGAGGCGACCATCAAAAACTTGCTAAGTTCCTTTGCGGATGATGACACCTCTACCGGAATAACATTTAAACTGTTTACAATCGCCAAAGCGACAAATCCCAAAATAAACCACGGGAAAAGGGAAAAGAAATTGACTTTCTTTGTCGCTTTTTCAGCCGATTTTCCCGAAACAGCTTGCTCTTTTTGCTTAACTCTGATGTTGATATATGCAAAAACCAAAACGGTCGGAATTATGGTCAGCGTTCTTGTAAGCTTAACCATGGTGGCAAAATCGCCCGCCGCTTCACTGAAAGCATAGCCGGCGGCGACCACGCTAGATGTGTCATTGACGGCGGTGCCCGCCCACAGCCCGTATGCCATATCGCTTAGCTCGAGCATCTGCCCCATAAACGGGAAGGCCAGTATCATTATCATGTCGAAAATGAAGGTTGCCGACATCGCATAGGCGATATCCCTGTCCTTGGCATCAATAACCGGCGCAATGGCGGCTATCGCCGAGCCACCGCAAATACCCGTGCCTGCAGAGATGAGGTTTGACAGTTTCCAGTCAAGCCCTAAGGCTTTTCCGATAAAATAGCCACCGCCGAAGCAGGTGAGCAAAGTGAAAAACATAACGGCAAGCGACAGTCCTCCGACCGTCAAAATCGTTTGGATGCTCAGCGAAGCGCCAAGCAAAATAATGGCAATTCTCAGCACTTTTTTAGAGGTGAAGCTGAGACCCTTGTTGAGCATTTTAGGTTTCCAAAATTGATTTATCAATATTCCCAAAAATAGTGCGATGACCGACCCGCCGATCAAGTGAATGGGCATTAGCCCTTCGATATAGGTTGCGATAAATGCTATTGCCAAGGCAAGGGCAAATCCCGGCAAGACGGCCATGCCTTTTTTAATTAATGTCATGTAAAAGCCTCGTTTCAAAAAATTAAATTGAGTATTTTGTGGTTTTTGTCCATCAGCTTGACAGACACCCTACACAGTATATTGCAGTATTGTTAGCTTGTCAACCATAACATGCTTTTATGCTGTTTTTTACAAAAAGTCTGCCGCAATTTCTTGCGACAGACTTTAATAATTTTGCTTTGAGCTTTGTTCACTCTTTTAAAAAGTTTACTACTATTATATCACTGCCAACGCCGCTAAATCCATTGCCACTTTGGTACATGGGCTGCATGCTAAAGCTGATGCTGTCGCCCGACTCGGAAATAGCCTCTCTTTGATACTGCCACAGAACTCGATTTTTATCATATTTATAGTCGTCAACATCGGGTATCAGCTCCACCGCCCACATATCGGGCGACTGCTCACATATAGCGAGCAATTGCTCGGTGGGTAGATTTTTAAGAGCCTGCAAATAGCTCACAAGCGGAAAAGTTTGGTGGTCGTTCATATCCACCCAATCGGTTGCCTCTGTGACAAAGCATTGCCCGATCTCGGGATAAATGCGCAGTTGTGCGCTTTTATTTTGATAAAGAAAGCGGATAGTTTCGTTGTTTCTAAAATTAAAATCTCCATCCAAATTAAATCCGAAATTGTCAGCGGAAACACGTAATTCGCTCCCAGGCACCCCCAATATCTCGGCAATTTCAGCCACTATAATTTCCGGCTCAAATTGTGACGGTGCGGTAGCGCCCATTGTAAAACTGCGTGTGTGTGGCTGGTTAAATGCCAGCGCAACAGTTAAAGTGGCGACAAGGGCAAATGCCGTTGTTATAGCCCATTTTGGCGGATTTTTATAGCGAACAATGCCCTTGATACGGTTTTTGGGGTTACCTTCACCAAAGGCGAGCGGTGTCGCAGAAATCAGCTTGCGCCCTGTGGAAAGTCGCAGTAGTGACTGCACATAATTGTGTCGGTCACCGCCGTCTAAGTCATGCAGCACTGCTTGGTCGCAGGAGCGCTCCATATCCCTTCCGGACAGCACAAAGGCGACCCAGACAAGCGGATTGTACCAGTGGAGTGTCAGCGCAAAATATGCCAGCGCACGAGTGATATGGTCAAAACGCTTGATATGACAACGCTCGTGTGCGATGATGAGGTCACGCTCGCTATCGTCAAGTGCGGAGGGTAAAAAAATCTTTGGCGAAAAAATCCCGAGCACAAAGGGGGAGTCTATGCCGTCTGCCGTGTAAATACCTTGCCCGATGTGCACCGCACCGATAAGCCTGCGTTTGAGTGCGATATATTGCCACGCCCCGTAGCACAGCATAAGCAAAACGCCAAAAAGCCACAAGAGCGCAAAAGTATCCACTCGGCTTGACAAATCAAGCTGAATATTTTCGGTAGCCTCGGTCGGCCCTTGGGGCTGTTCATCGGTCGTTTCGACTGTGGTTTGCTCAGGATTTTCAATATACACCGACCCTGACGGAAGCTGTGAATTGCTTGGCAAAATACCCAGTGCGCTTTCAAAACTAAAGGGGCACAGTAGCCTAAAAAGCACGACTGCCCACAGCAAATACGAGCAAATCGCAGGTGCTTTTGTGAGCAAAAATCGGCCTGCGATGACCGCAAGTATTACGAGAGCGCCGGTGATGCTCATGCTGAGCACCACATAAAAAGCACCGAATGCAAAAGCACCCATCAGCGCACCTCCCTGTGTTCATCGAGAAACTTTTGTATTTCGGAAAGTTGCTGCTCGCTGAGCGGTTTGCGCCGTGTGAAAGCGGCTAAAAAGCCGGGAATTGACCCCGAAAATGTCTGCTCAACAAATTGCTCGCTCTGTAGGGCTATAAGTTCCTCTTTTGAAATAATGGCGGACACCGTTCCGTTTTCATTTTTAAAAATGCCCCGATTGCTCAGACGGCGCAAAATTGTATAAGTGGTTGAGCGGTTCCAAGTCAAATGGCGCTCGGCAAGCTTTACAAGTTCGCCAGAGCTGAGCGGTTGATTGTCCCAGATTATTTGGGCAAAGCGCATTTCGATTTCACCGAGTTTGTATTCAGACATAAGCGTTCCTCCTTAGTGTTTACAGCTTGTAAACTACATTTTTAGTTTACAACATGTAAACACTTTTGTCAACATGTAATTTTTAGATGTATTGTGTGCTTTTTTAGTAGGCATTAAATAAAAAAAGCAGGACATCTTTGATGTCCTGCCGTAGTATTAAAATACTATTCGTCTTCCGGGGGTTTGAGCAAATCAAGCAAATCATTTAAATCTTCCGCATAAAACGGCTGGTTTCGCAAAGTCAGGTCACGCTGATTGTCAAGCTGTCGATTGTCATCGCTGAGGGTGAACAGCAAAGTAATATCACCGATGGTGCCGTCCGCTTCGGCGGTCGCCTGAGCGTCAAAAGCGATAATGCTCTTGCTCATGAAATCGGTCGCCGTGAGAGAGGCGATATTTATATCGTGCGGAGAACTCTCGGTCCCAAAAAGTAAGGTTTGCTCTGTGGCATCAAAGGCAAAAGCATATGCCGTTTTACTACCATCGGGGTTTAAATTGACCACATAAAGCACGCCGTTTTCACTTTCCCATGCGATACCACCGTTGCAATCGATGACATATTCGCTGAGCTGTGCATTTAAAATCTGCGCTTGATACTGCATGGTGACCTCCTCGTTGACCTCGGCATAGGTGCGTGTAGTGGAAGTCATTATAGTGCTGACCGCAACAGCAATCAGACTGAGTATCGCCATCGAGATGAGAAGCTCAATTATTGTAAAACCGCTATTTTTGCGTGTCACAGCCAAACCACCTCACTCTCAAAGTGAGAAAGGGTGCGTGTAAGCTCCATAAATCCGGTTGAAGCGGTTATTTTTATAAAATATGAGCTCTCACCGCCCAAACACTCAATGCTCGAAAGCTGCAGAGGGTCTTTGAGCGCCCCTGTTGAGCCGTCAAACGACAAGGTGAGCGAAGCACCGTCCTCTATCTTTGTGCGCGTGTCGCCCAGCATGTAAAACACCTCAATGTTAACGCCGGCAATATGCTCACGGCTAACCAGGTTACCTTCCGAGTAAATTGTGCCGTGGAAACCCTCACCGTCTGTATAGGTCAGCTCAAATGTCATGTCCGGTTTACCGCCCAAAGTTTCGACACGGCATTGGGACAGCATGGCTTTTATTTCATTTGCCGCACCGTTTGCCGCAGACTGCGGAACAATGCTCATTGAAGTTAGCAGGGCAGTGGCCGACACCGCTATAATGGCCACAACTATGATGATTTCAAGCAAGGTAAAGCCTTTATTGTTTTTGATATCGCACCGCCCCTTTCATTAAA
>CAYJAS010000022.1:4901-15488 GCA_964367895.1 uncultured Oscillospiraceae bacterium
CACAATAGAGCCGAGGTCGCTCCAGTCACCGCTGTATTCGGGTGGGTATATTTCAAAATCGGTAGTTATCGTGTTGCGCACCCCTGTTTGCGGGTCTAAATAGGACACGCTGACGCCCGAAATTGTCATTGGCTTGCCCGCTGTGCCTACATCTATTGTAAGATCGCCACCGACCGAGATTTGACTGTCGCTGTCTAAATCGGTAGAAATGCCACTATACCGCATATTTTCAAGATAGGCCACCAGCACATCGGGATTTAGCTTGTGAGCACCGGTAATGCCGACATCAATCTGCTCTCCATTAAAGTCTGCCTGCAAAAACGATAGCCTGAAACTGCTGTCAAACAGCTGTGAAAACTCGTCATCATCGTAATTGCCGAAGTTGACCAGCACCTGAGAGTATGCCTGTTCAATAGCAGACGAGACCGTCCTTTGAAGTCCGACACGAAGGGAGTCTGACAGCGTTTCTGTGGCATAAAAGGCTTGAGTTGATTCACGCTCACTGACCTTCATAAGCATTACGCTGTACGACATATACAGAAGGGTTGCACCGAGGGTGGTGATAAAAAGCATGGCGAGTAGCACCATAACAATGCTTGAACCGCCGTTAGAGCGCAGATGTGCCAGAGCGTTTTTTAGTTTTACTGCCATGCTTCACCTCCTAAAATATTACTTAAATTGATTACTCCATCAAGGTTAGATTGAGTGTGTAAATTGGGTTTATTGCGCCACTGGAAGTCATATTATTTGGGTCGAAAACGGTTAATTTCACAGGGTAAATTACGTCAACATTAGAAGGAGTGATAGTTTTGCTCAAACTGAAACTATCACGCCCCGGGTGAGATCCCGAAGCTTCATATCCTAAAATTTGTGAGATGTTTGTATACCCTCCGATGTTGTTGCCGGCTTTTAATAAATTAAATCCGACGTAATTTCGCTCAAAGTTAATTAACTCGTCTTCTTCAAGGGTGGCATCTATCTGCCTTATAAGACTGAGATATGAAGAAGTGCTCAGTGTCGAGTCAACAATAATATCATCTTCACCGCCACCATACCACGGGTAAATATAAACTGCCACCGTTGAAAAGCTTGAATTGCTAAAATGCTCTATTGGCACCTCAATTTCGTGAACAAAGGCGGTGCTCATGTCAATTAAATCTAATTCGGGAACCCCTGTGGGGAAGTGCGCAAAAGCATAGCTAAAGGTTATCGAGCTGTTACTGCTGTTGAGGTCAATATTCATAGTGCGGGTAGCATGGACATACCCAGCACCGGGTAGATATTGTTCAGCAGTAAAGTCGACTTCGCTCGCCGCCAAGGAGGCATAATATTGTGCCCACGCTACGGCATCGGGGTCGAGCTCCGGGTCAAGCTCGGCAACTTGCGCGGCCGATAACTGCGATATTTCAAGCAAAGACAGTTCACGGCGCTGAACATATGAAATATTCGGGTCAATACGTGTGGGCACGGTAGGTTTTGTAGAGAAAAAAATGCCGTTGTACAAAAGTTCTACTTGCACAGACAATTGCTCTCCGCCCCTGATGGGCACATTGCTAATGAGCGAAGCCGAAGTGGACATAATGCCCCTGCCGGGCACATACGTTTGGCCGTCAATTACAATTTCAAAATTAGCAGAGCGTACAGCTTCAAATCCGATAGCCTCAATCTGTTCGGAGATATTTTCGGCAAGCCTTGTAGCTTCGCCCAACTCGCTTGTGCGAGAGGCGGTAGACATTGAGGAAAAAAACAAGCTTGCAAGCGGTGTGATTATAATGGCGAGCATGGCAATGCCGACCATCAGCTCAACCAAGGTAAAACCACGGTTTGATGAAATGGCTTTTTTCATGCTCGCCCTCCTTTTTTGCATTTTTCCTACGCTCAACAATTAGTTAAAGGGATTACCGGGACCCATGGGAACTACCGGCATGTCGATATCGGTTGCCGGTGCCTCGCTATAACTTAAAAATCGCTTTTCAAAATCCAGACTAATCGCCAGCATATCAAGTTGCCTGTCGGCTGTGATGTTGATAGTCTCTATCGAGGTGTGCTTGGGGTAATCATACAAAAATCCTATCAAATTGATCAGGCTACTATACGGAATTTCGGTGTCGGTAGTGGTGTTTACAGAGTAAGCGCTCATAAAGGTTTGGGTAAGTCCGCTCTCCTGGTTGCCGATAAATCCGCCAAACTCGGTCAAAAGCTGGGGCTCTGAAAGGCCTATGGAATTGAACACCGTTCCGATTGCATCTTGAAGCTCAATTATAAATAGGACGATTTCCTCCTCTGAAATATAGGAGGGGTAATCGGCGAGCGCCTTCTCAACCTCCACCTCATAAATGGCGATTTGCTCCTCATAATAGGGCAAATTGGACTCACGCATTTGCAGTTCGGCCAAATACTGCTGTTTTCCGTCCACCTTAATTTGCAGTTCGTCTGCCAATTGGTTGTAATAACTGTAAACACTGAGGTAAAAGGCAACAAAGACCAGCAGGCCTGCCAAAATTATCAAAAGCTTTTTGTTTTGATGTGTTACTTTCATAATTTACCTCCTTATGGTAGCTCGGTCGTGTCGACGGTCGGCACGGTGGGCTCAATCTGTTCATCTATCGTGGGGTAGTTTGCAGTCAAGGTGAAAAGGTAGGTTGGGCTTGCGGTCGGCTCCAAGGTTTCTACCACCGGTTGCTGCTCAACTGCCGTTTCGCCCTCCGGCACGCTGGGCACCGCAACTTCAGCCTCGGCCACCGTTTCTTGAGCTTCAACCATTGAAATATTGCTCACCTGTATCACTTCAATACTGCTAAAGGTGCGAAGCTGTGCGATGGTTACCGCGGCATCTTCAAGCGAGCCCACTTCAATATCCATGCTGACGCTTTGGTCAGAGCAAGTTGCCGACATAACAAGCAGGCTTTGAGGCATTTTGCTCTCAAGCTCACTCAAAAAGGTGAGCAGTGCGGCATTTCCGACCGTGGGATCGTCGACGAGAAGTTTTAAATTGTCGCTCAGTGCACTGTATTGCACATAAACCTCATAGGTTTGGTTGACATATTCAACCCCTGCGATTTTTATGTCAAGCGCACGTTCTCTGTTTTGCAAATCGAGATACTCAAGCACTGAAACGGCGCTGACCGCCACACCCGCACCGAAGAAAATCAAAAACAAAATAATCGGGAAGGCGAGCGAGTCGACCTTTGGTTTTTTTGCCGCTTTGCTCGATTTGTCAAGCCCCTGCACATTGATAGCAAGGGTTTCGTAAAGTGCCGCCGCTACCGGCGCATAAATCGAAAGGTCAATTCCGTGCCCGGTGACAAGCTGAGAAAAGGGCACTACCGGCAAATCAAGGGCCGCACCGACTTGATCGGCGGCATCTTCGAGCTTGGCGCAAAAATCAAGCAGTACCACTTTGTCAATGACAGCGCCTTTGTGCGCCGATTTAAAATAATCGGCACTGCGTGAAATGCCGTTGACTATGCGGTACATTCCGTCCTCTTCTTGCTCATCGGGGAAGTAGGAGGGAATGTCGTCATTGTCCTCATCGGCTTCCTCTTTGGGCATCAAGCCAAACTCGATAAAATCGCCCTGCTCGATGGCCGATTGCATTAGCTCATCGCATCCGAAGGGGAAGGTGCGTTGCATAAGCAAATTGTTGCCCTGCAAAAATGTCAACACGGTCTGATGGGTCGAAACACCGACAAACATGGTCAGCTCACTGCCAGGAAGAGCTCTGAAAAGCTGATACTGACAGTTTGCCACATGGTCAAAGTCAATTACATTCAGCCCGATTGAAGCCGCCATATCACGGTATTCAATCATCATTTTGGTGGGCATAAGGGAGATAAACACCCGATATTGACCCTCTTTGCCCGGCTGTTTTTCAATTATTGTATAAGCAAGGCGGTAGTTTTCAATTTCCATCGGGAAATACTCTGCGGCGTTGGCGACTATCAACTCTTTGATTTTGCTCGGCTTGACAGGCGGAATTGTCACCTCACGGGTAACGATTTTTGTTGTCGCCAGCACAAAAATCACATCTTTGATCTTGCCCAGTTTGCGCTTTGCAAGTTGCTGTGAAAGCTCGTGAGCCAGCTGCTCCTTTTGCAAAATCAGCCCATCGGTAACGGCACCATTCGGCGTTCTGAAACAAAAGGCATTTGTCACCTTGGAGGCCTTGCCCGCTCCTTTTAAAATCGCCACCTTGACAATGCTGTCACCGACTTCTATGCTCAATGTTTTCTTTGCCATCTTATTTACACCCTCCCGCTATTTATTATAGCTCCGTTGCTTTGTAGACGGAGCGGTCACTACATTCCGGGTATGACTGTCGCCATTTCCCCGAAAACAAAGGTTAAAATCTGTTGTCCGAATATAAAAGCTATCAAAACGCCGCCTGCCAGATATGGGCCGAAGGCCAGTTCTCTGCCTGCGCCGAAAACTCTCATCCTAATACTGTGAATTATTGCCCCTAAAATACAGGCAATCATAAATGCCATGATAATGCGAGGTGCGCCGACAAAAAGTCCGCAACCTGCCATCAGCTTGACATCTCCACCGCCCATTGCACCTCCGCCCGAGAAAAAGACCAGGGCAAAGAGCAGTCCCGAAACGGCAAAAAGGCCGATTAAATGTGTCGCATAGTGCTCGAGATTAAAGGCAAGGCGCAAGGCGCCCAAAATTGCAATAAATGCGCTTATGCCGGGCGGTATTTCCAAAGTGCGCCCGTCTATCACCGACATTACGAGCAGTGCCGAGCAGAGGGCACAGCCCAGCAAAGCGTCGATACTCACGCCGTACTGCCAAACAATCAGCAGCCAAAGTGCTGCGTTTAAAAGCTCGACAATAGGGTATTGTGCCGAGATTTTGCCCTTACAGGCAGAGCATTTTCCGCCCAATGCGATATAGCTGAAAAGGGGGAAAAGTTCCCACCAAAGAAGGGTTTTGTTGCAGTGCATACAGTGAGAGCGACCACGTGCTATAGTGCGTTTTTGCGGTATGCGAAGTATGCAAACATTGCAAAAACTGCCAAAAAGCAGGCCGAGCACGGCGGTAAGCAGGTAAATTGCGATATTTGGCTCTATCATAGCACACCGCCTTGTAGAAATTTTGCTAAATTGTAATACAACGGCGGCTGTATAGCCGCCGTTGCTGTTTGTGCTGAAAAATGATTTGCCGTTACGGGGATACGCCGATTCCGCCGTCACCCCAAGCAGGAGCAGCAGCTGTTCCTGCAGCAGCTGTAGATAAAGTTATAACTCCGGTTTCGGTGTTGATGGTAAAGCTGAAATCGGTGGCGTTTGCAATTGCCGATTGTCCCTCTTCACCGGTGCCCATGATTTCAACGATTGCCGCTTGAAGTGCGGTTGCTCCTGCTGTAGTACCTGCACCGGTACCGGTTGCAGCTGCAGCGGTAAATGACGGTGCCGTGCCACTTGTAGACCAAGTTACGACATAATTTTGTCCCGAGGGGATTCCGTTTGCCGGGTCAGCGATTGCTGTGGTAGCCGCCCTCATTAGCGATGCTGCAACCTGCAAGTCATTGGTTTCACGGCTGCGCTCAACATACTGGATGTAACGGGGAGCCAGCACGGCCGCTAAAATTGCGATAACCGCAATTACGATTATCAGCTCTACAAGTGTAAAGCCCTTGTTGTTTTTCTTTTTGGTGTTCATGTCTTACCTCTTTCTGATTAAAAAAATTGTTTATAATTAACGGCACCTGCCGTAAAACGCAAAAGTGGGATGGCAGGGGCGGAACTCCGCCCCTACAGTAAAAATAGGGTTTACAGATTGTCAAGTGCGACATACATTTCGGAGATGGGCAAAATTACCGCAAAAACAATCGCACCGATTATGACGGCCAAAAATACGATGATGGCCGGCTCTAAAACCGACATAAGCACGGCGGTGGCATTTTCCACCTCATCGTCATAATAGTCGGCAAGTTTGTTGTACATCTTCTCGATGTCACCGGTTTCCTCGCCGATTTTAGTCATATGCTCGACAAGCGGAGGAAATGGGCCGGTCGCTATCGCCTCACTAAAGGGGGTGCCCATCATAACAGCCTCTTTGTTGTCTATCAGCGCATCTTTAAAAAGGGTGTTTGTCATGACATTTGAAACAATTTCAAGTGTCTGCACAAGAGGAACACCGGCCGCCGTCAGCGTGGCAAAGGTGCGGCACATGCGAGCCGAAGCAACCTTTACCGCAAGTGTGCCGAAAAGGGGTAGCTTTAGCTGTAGATTTCCAAGGTGGCGCTTGCCCTCCTCGGTGCGCTTAAAGGCGATAAATCCGAAGATAAGGGCGGCAATTGCTCCTAAAATATAGTACCAATATGCGCCTGCAAAGTCACCTGCCGCTATGACTATTTTGGTCAACAACGGAAGCTCTGTGTCAAGCTGTGTCAGCATTTCCTCAAATTGCGGAACGGCATAGGTCAATATCAAAAACACAACGGCAAAAGCGACCACCGCAATAACAATCGGATAAGTCGAGGTGCGCTTTATCATCTGCTGTAGTTTTGCGTCCTTTTCAAATTGGGTCGCCATCCTGTCAAAGGCAATATCAAGGCTACCTGAAGCCTCACCCGATGCCGCCATGGTTATCAAAAGGCTTGGGAAAACATCGCTTCTGTTGAGCATTGCATCGCTGAGCGAGCTACCCGACTGCATTGAGGTACAACAGTCGAAAATCGCTTCGGAAAGTATTTTGTTTTCGGTCTGCTTTGAAAGCATTTCAAATGCGCTGACTATGGGAACGCCGGCAGAGGTTATACTGACAAACTGCCTACAAAAAACCGCAAAATCTCTGGGTTTGGGCCGTTTGCCAATAGAGCCGAGGTCGATATTCTTTGAAAGCATACCTGCCTCTTTGATTGAGAGCACAACAGAGCCGCTCTCTTTGAGCAGTGCTCGAGCGGATGCTTCGCTCTCAGCCTCTATAACACCTTTTTTGTCTTTTCCGAATTTGTCAACCGCAGTATATGAATATGAGGGCAAAATATCACCTCCGTTTTAACATTAGCCAAAGTATTTTATCACTAAAATGGTGGCATTGCAAGCAAAATTATTCTAATATGTTACTAAAATATCCTTTTTGAAAGGGCGGGCTCATCTTGGGCATATCTGAGTGCGTCCTCTCTGGTTATCTCACCGTTTCGATGTAGTTCATAAAGTGCCTCGTCCATGGTTTTCATGCCCAGCTTTGCATTTGTCATAATTATTGACGGTATCTGAAAGGTTTTACCCTCACGAATATTGTTGCGTATAGCGCTGTTGGTGAGCATGACCTCAAAGGCGCCCACACGACCGCTACCGCCGGCTTTTGGGATAAGCTGTTGGGAAACAACACATTCCAAAACATCGGCAAGCTGGGTGCGGATTTGTTGCTGATGCTGGGGTGGGAAAACATCTATGATACGGTCTATGGTATTTGCCGCACCGACCGTATGCAAGGTGGAAAGCACAAGGTGGCCGGTCTCGGCGGCGGTAATTGCTATCTGTATGGTTTCAAGGTCACGCATCTCGCCCACCAAAATAACATCCGGGTCTTGGCGAAGTGCGGCACGAAGTGCAGGCGGGAATCCCTTTGTATCGCTACCGACTTCACGCTGATTTACCACTGATTTTTTGTGGCTGTGCAGATATTCTATCGGATCTTCGAGGGTGATGATATGCTTGCCCTGATGGATATTGATTTCATTTATCAAGCTGGCAAGGGTTGTCGATTTACCGCTTCCCGTGGCGCCGGTGACAAGCACAAGACCACGCTTTTTTTCGCAAACCGAAATGATAGAGGGCGGCAATTTCAGCTGTGCCGGGGTCGGTATAGTTGTATTCAGAGCACGGGCGACAAGAGCATAAGAGCCACGCTGGCTGAAAATGTTGAGCCTGAAGCGTGCCACACCCGGAACACCGCAAGCATAGTCAAGCTCGCCGTTTTGCTCAAGCAGAGCAAAAGACTGGGGGGGCAAAATCTCCTTAATCATGGCTAAAATATCGCCCGATTTGAGCGGTGTTTCGTGAATTGCAAGCAAGGTGCCGTCAATTCTGCACACCGGTGGCAATCCGACCGTTAAATGCAGGTCAGACGCCCTTTTGGAAACGGCGGCGGTGGCCAGCTGGTTAAATGAAAACATAAACTTCTCTCCGTCAATTTAATCAATATTCAATGGAAACTTTGCGCATCTCTTCAAGGGTGGTAATACCTTTTACAACATAATCGGCGGCCGTTTGATGCAAAGTTCTCATGCCGCTTGCCACCGCAGTTTTTTTGAGTTGCTCGGTCGTGCCCTGTTCTGTGATAATTCGCTTCATTTCAGAGCCGATTTCCATGATTTCGTAAACACCGATTCGGTCATAATACCCCGTATCACCGCATCGGGAGCAGCCGCCTGCTTCATAAATGGTGAGCTGCTGATGCTCGGGTACGCCAAGGGTAATTTTTTCATGCTCTGTTGCCTGACGAGGTTTGCGGCAGGTGGTGCAAAGGCGACGCACAAGACGCTGTGCAATTATTCCCACTATCGAGTCGGCAAGCAGATAAGGTTCAACTTCCATTTCAAGCAGACGGGTAATGGTGGCCGCCGAACTGTTTGTGTGAAGTGTGCTTATAACAAGGTGACCGGTTATTGACGCCTGAACTGCTATGGAGGCGGTCTCCCTGTCGCGTATTTCGCCTATCATGATAATGTCCGGGTCTTGCCTCAATATCGAGCGAAGTGAGCTTGCAAAGGTCAAGTTTGCCTTGGGATTTACCTGTACTTGGTTTATACCGGGCACATTTGCCTCCACCGGGTCTTCAACGGTAACAATATTTACCTTCGGGGTGTTAAGTTGATTGAGCGAGGCGTAAAGTGTGGTCGTTTTACCGCTACCTGTCGGACCGGTTACCAAAATTATGCCGTTGGGGTTTGAAAGTATATGCTCAAACAGCTGTAGCTCATGCTCCTGCATACCCAAATCGCTCTTGGAGCGTGTAATTCCTTTGCTCGAGGCAAGACGCATAACAGTTTTCTCGCCGTGCATGGTCGGAATTGTCGAAACACGGATATCATACTCATTTCGGTCAACCGTCATGTCCATGTGGCCGTCTTGCGGTTTTCTGCGCTCCGAGATGTCCATTCCGCTCATGATTTTTATACGGGTGACAATAGCGGGCAGCAGATCTATCTCGTAAAACATCTTGTCTATCAGCACACCATCTATGCGATATCTTATTCTGATCTGCTTTTCAAGCACATCAAAGTGAATATCACTGGCACGCTGGCGCACCGCTTGCTCGACTATCGAGCGCACAAGCTGAACGATCGGAGCATTGTCAACAGCTTCCGACTGATTGTCGGCCTCTGTTGTGTCTATGTTTGCGAGCAAAACTTCACGCTCTTTTGAGTATTTTTCAGCGGCAAGCATAGCCTCATTTGTGCCAAAATATCGGTCGATAACGGCATTAATCTCACCAATTGTGGCGATGCAAGGCTCAATCAAGCAGTTTGTGATTATAGAAATATCGTCCTGAGCAACCATGTCAAGCGGGTTTGACATGGCGAGTATCAGCACGTTTGAGTCGGTGTCACTGTAGCTGAGCGGCAGTACATTGTGCTTGCGCATCATACCGCCGCTGACCAAATTGATTATTTCAGGGTCAATGCGCATACCACGCAAATCGACACGAGGTATGCCAAGCTGAACCTCCAAAACATCGGCGATGTCAGAGTCACGCACAAGGCCAAGCTCTATAAGACAGTCGCCCAGCCATTTTCCGTATTTACGCTGATATTCAAGCGCTTTTTCAAGCTGTTGTTCGGTTATAACCCCTTTGAAAACCAAAAGGTCGCCGAGCCTGTAGCGCTTTTGTTGTTTATTAGTTGCCTGTGCTTCCATATTTTTTTACTCCTACCTATCGATGAGTGAAATTATCCTAACCTTATTATAAACCGCAAAGAAACAAATTTTCAAGAATTATTTGACAAAAAAGGGGTAATTTAACTTTATTTATCATCAATTTAACAATTTACCCACTAATTGTAACATTTGCTAAATATATTCAGCAAGGGTGCGTTATTTTTGTGAATTGTAGGGCACGCATTGTATGCGTGCCGTTTTCGGAATGCATGCAATGCATTCCCTACAGGACGAAAAAGCGGCGGACGACCGATGACCGCCGCTACTCCTTGCCGTATTTTGCGGTCGCGCTTTTGTAAAGCGGATTTTTTGGTATGCTGTGCTCGGTGGACACCTGTTTTACAGCCGAGCTGAGCGACATGCCCTGCTTCAGCAGCTGCCCGACAATCTCCAAATAATCAATCGGCTCTGTTTCAATATGAGTAGCCCCCTCAATCACCAGCACAAACTCGCCCCTCGGCGCATGCTCGGTATAGTGCTCGACAGCCTTTTGCAAACTTGTGCGCAAGACCTGTTCGTGCATTTTGGTAATCTCACGACAAAGGGCAATACTGCGGTCGCCCAGCGCCGTGTGCATGTCGGTCAGTGTTTTGAGCAGCTTATGCGGAGCCTCGTAAAATACCATAGTGCGCCGTTCGTTTTTCAGCTGGGCAAGATGCTCACGCCTGTTTTTTGAGTTGACAGATAAAAACCC
>CAYJAS010000022.1:15588-19836 GCA_964367895.1 uncultured Oscillospiraceae bacterium
GCAATGAAATCGACCTGCTGGAGCACCTCTGTCGCACGATAAGTCATGTCGCCCAAATTGCCTATCGGCGTTGCGACGACGTATAATTTTCCCGGCATAGCATTTCACCTCATTTTCCGGCTTGGCCACTTAGCTCGACATAGCGGTCGCTGTCATTTCCGTCACTGTCTTTTCGCAGTATGGGCGCAAGTATGGTTAAATCATTTTTCGCCTGCTTTTTTGCGTGGGCAAGTAGCAGATGGGCAGGGGCATTTTGGTGTTGGTGCACATAGGCAATCCGCCTTATCCCAAACTTTGCAGAAGATAGCGCTGACATCAAATCGGGCAATCGCTCGGGCGGAAGGCATATGAAAAAATCACCGTGATGCCTAAGCGCCAAAGAGGCGGCCTTGCAAAAATCAAGCAGTCCTTCGCCGTTTGAGGCACGGGCAAGCGGAAGTTTTTGCGAGCTTGCACCCTTGCTATCGACAAAATACGGGGGATTGCTGACGCAGGCATCATATGTTTCGCACAAATCGGCGGGGAGCTTTGTAACATTGCAATTTATCAGCCGTCCCACACCGGAAAAACCGCAGGAATTATAATTTTCACGGGCAAGCGAAATTGCCTCTGGTGAAATGTCCACCCCGTCCACCGTGCAGGCGTGCCTGAGCATCATCATGGCGCCGATACAGCCGATGCCACAGCCCAAGTCCAAAACTCTGCGCCCCGGCGCAATGCTCTGCACCGCAAAGCCGGCCAGCAATGCCGAGTCGGAGGTCAGCTTGAAGCAATGCTCGCTTTGTTTTATTAAAATACCGGGTGATATGGCAGCAAAACTCACGAAAGCGCCTCCTTTTTTGATATTTGGTATATTATAGCATACAAAAGGGAAAATAGAAACAAGTGAAAAACAATTAATTGTGCTGCGGTGAGGCAATTGCCAGCCGTTTTGCAGACGGAGGAATTATGAAGGAGAAGGCAAAGAAATTCATTATACAGGCGACAATAATATTCACGGTAAATTTAGCGCTTATTTTGACGCTAACCGCTATAAGCGAAATCACAGCCGCCACCTATAAACAAGGGTCTACCGGTCAGCAGGTGTCTGACATTCAAACAAAGCTGAAACGCTGGGGATATTACAGTGGCGAGGTCGACGGCATCTACGGAAGCGGTACAACAGAGGCGGTAAAGAGCTTTCAGCGCAACAACGGTCTGACGGCAGACGGTATATGTGGGGAGAAAACCCTTGCGGCACTCGGAATAACGGGCGACTCGGGCAATGCAAGTCGTGACAACGACTTTAATATGCTTGCCAGGATGATTTCGGCCGAAGCGAGGGGGGAACCGTATGAAGGGCAGGTGGCGGTCGGTGCGGTGATTTTAAATCGTGTTGCTCACCCCTCTTTCCCAAACACCTTGTCGGGCGTGCTCTTTCAGCCCAATGCCTTCAGCCCTGTCGCCGACGGAGCGTTTGACAGCGTTGAGATTACCGATTCGGCACGGCGTGCGGCACAAGATGCCCTCAACGGCAATGACCCGACCGGGGGAGCGCTGTATTTCTTTAACCCGAAGACAAGCACAAGTGATTTTATATTTACCCTTGATGTAATTATGACCATCGGAAGACACAATTTTGCGAAATAGCGGGGGGCTTTGCCCCCTAAATTTTATAGCATATAATTTTATCTTACAATTTGCCGATATTGTTTGCAATCTCGCCTGCCGTTGTGTTAAAATAAAAATGATATGTAAAACTTGCATTTTAGAAAAATTAGGGGCGTTTTTTCATGACACTGACAAAAAAACTTGAGCGGTTTTTCCTGCTCTTTCTGTTTATCAATCCTTTTCTTGACATAATCGGCGGAATGTACTTAAATCTCAGCGAAACCTATGATTTTCTGCCGGGCATAACGCCGAGTCTGCTAATTCGCATGGCGGTGCTTGCTCTGTTTGCTTTGTATATTCTGATGACCCGTGATGTGCAGTCGATACTTATATTGCTACCCATAGGCATAGCTTGGATTTTAACCCTTGTGGGCCAGCTGATGTATTATTACTCCTTCTCACTTTCGGAGGATGTGACCTACATCGTGCGATTTGCCTTTAATGTCAGCACGGTGCTTGTATATTACCGTGTCTTTACACGGAGCAAAATGGACAAACCGCAAATGCTCGATTATATCGGCAAGGTCTGCGTTTTTTCTACTATTGTTTCGGCGCTTGGGGTAATTGTGCCCTATCTGCTAAATGTCGGCTATGCCACCTATGGCGATCGCTTCGGATATCGCGGCTCGCGCGGTTTTTTCTACTCGGGCAACGATATCACCGCAATACTTATGATGATGCTACCCATTGTGTTTTTTGTGTTTTTGACTTTGGACAGAAAAAAATGCTCAAAGCTCAAGTTTATGCTTTATGCCGCCGCACCGGCCGCCACCATGACCACGCTGATGCTTATCGGAACAAGAACGGCATTCTTAAGCGTTTATGCAACTGCCGGCGTAATGGGGATTTACTGCCTTTACATGTGGTGCTTTAAAAAGGACAAGCAGTTTATAAAGCTCTACCTGATAATTGCAATAGCCTTTGCGGTGGTTTTCGGAGTACTGCTGTTGTTGTCGGGCGGAGGTGCCGCCGCAATGATAAGCGAGTCGCTTGAAACGCCGGAGATTTTGGACGGTGCACCGACAATCACCGCCGTGCTGTCGGGGCGAAACTACAAGCTTGAAGACGCCGTGCGCTCTTTC
The DNA here is from genome assembly GCA_964367895.1 of uncultured Oscillospiraceae bacterium. Lineage (GTDB taxonomy): Bacteria > Bacillota > Clostridia > Oscillospirales > Butyricicoccaceae > CAYJAS01. Next base: position 18,321 of record CAYJAS010000022.1, read on the forward strand.
ATGGGCAGACTGCCTTACACCGCATTTTTCGGTGTGGGCAGGGGAACCCAGTTCAGCGTTGTTGAAATGGACTTGTTTGAAGTCGGACTTTATTACGGCATTTTCGGAACAATTGCAATGCTTTGGCTTTATCTCAAACTGGGTCTTACCTTTGTATTTCGTGCCTTTAAAAACTTCGGTCTGCAGTCTATAACCTTTTTGCTTTTGCTCGGCTTGACGGTCGGATATTTCACCATGGCAGGGCATGTGCTTTTCAGCGTTTCCTCGGGATTTTACTTTGCCCTTTTCCTAATAATAGCCCATTTGTACTGGTCGCCGCACGAAATTGACCAAGCTCCGCTTTTAAAATAATTTAAGATAATCTAAAATAGGGAGGTGCTCTGTGAAAAACACAAAAATGCTGGTGCTGATAGTGCTACTGCTGTCAATCGCCGTTGGGGCATTTATGTTCTGGGACCTGCTCACACAGTTTATGGCGGCCGCCTTTTTGGCTTATCTGCTGACACCCATCGCAGAGTACATAGTCAAAAAGACCGGTGTGCGCCGAAGCTTTGTGATTTTCTTTGTGTTCATTATGTTTTTGGTTTTTGTCGCCGTAATTTTGACGCTGTCGGTGCCGTATTTGATTGATATGACAAACGCCGTTATTGCAGATCTTTCGGGTGAGCAGGTCAGCTATGAAGCGCTACTGTCACAGATAAACACCTTCTTCCTTGACCTTTCGATACCGCAGGACATCATAGATCAAGGGGTCGGACTGCTGGCAAATGTGGAAGCTTATCTGTACACCCTCTTCACTTCGCTACTCACTTGGACGGTCGGGCTTTCGGGCGGAATATTCGACATTATTATAGTTCTGATTTTGATGATCTACTTTATGCTTGACGGAAAAAAACTGACAAAGGCACTTTTAGAGTTTTTGCCCAAAGAGATGTCAACACGCAGTGAGAGTGTTATAAGCGGTACAAATGTGCTTGTGTGGAAATATTTTAAAACCCGTGTGCTAATCTCGTCGGGAATGGCAATTACCACCTATATCGGACTGAGAATTATAGGTGTGCCTTATGCTTTGTTCTTTGCGGCAATGTCCTTTGTGCTCGACTTTATACCTTATTTCGGTTCGATGATTGCCGGCGCAATAGAGGCGGTTTTTGCCTTGCTGACCGGCGGATTGTCCACCGCGCTGACCGTGGCGATTTTTGTGCTCATTGTTCAGCAGATAGAGGGAAATATTGTCGCCCCCAAGCTTCAGGGCGATGCGGTAAATATCCACCCGATAACGGTTATTTTTGCTTTGCTCGCCTGCAATCAATTGTGGGGGCCGCTCGGAATGCTAATATCAACCCCGGTCGCCGTGCTGGTCAAGGCTATAGTGATGCAAATGCGAAACTTTTTGTATGATGAAGCAGCGCCGGTACAGTCCCCTACAGGCGATACATAAAAGTGTCTATAAAAAATTAACTGTAAATATCGCACTTATCTGCGCATAATATAATCTGAGGTGATTATATTATGA
>CAYJAS010000023.1:0-18898 GCA_964367895.1 uncultured Oscillospiraceae bacterium
TACGTCAGTGGGTGCTTTTTTTGTTAAAAATTCAATTAAAATACCGCTTTTTTTCGCATTTGCTCTGCCTCACGCAATAGCTCGGTCGTGCCTCTGACCATAACTCGGTCTGCCTCTTGGAAATCGACCTGCTTTCCGTGTCCGAGCATCCAAGCATCGACTTTTGGCAGCATCTCCCATGTCGTTATACAGGGATGCAGTTTCGCCGCAAAGTTTCTGTGATTTTTAAGCACATCAAACCACATATCTGCCATTTCAGTTCCGACACCGCTCCAGCCGAGTGAACGCATATAGGCGTTCCATCTGCTGTGCTCCAGTATAGATATCTTTTCCAAGTTTTGCTCGCTATCGGGCGAGTTAAATAGCAAATATTCCAGCTGTTCTATCATGCTCTCCGTGGGGTGAGCTTCAAAATTAAAGGCCGTGACCTGCTGTCCACCTATCTCGCAAAGTGCCGCATATAGCTTGTATTTTGCGTGCAGTCCAAGCGCAATCGATGAGCCTCTGTTGTACTCTTTGTCTTCATATTCCTCGTCTGCCTGCTTGTTTAATTGATCGATAAAGCTCTGCCTCTCGGCCTCCGGCACAGAGGTGATTTTAGCCGCATTGTCAAAGCGCTTATAAAAGCGATTGGTCGCCTTTCCGGCATATTCAAGGTAGGGCGAAACTATGTTATGATAGGTATAAAAACTCCTTAAATTGCCAAAGGGAGACAGCTCACAATCGACTTTTGTGTCAAATTTAAGCCTTCCGCCTATATCATAGTGGAAGCGATTTTCAAGCAGAACATTGACTATCGGCATCGGGTATATATTGCCCCGGCTCGACATGGAAAATCTAATGTCCTCATATGCGCTTCTTACCGTTATTGCGGCGTGCAAATTGAGCTCCTCATTTCCGAGTGCACAAATTACATATCCGACATGCGGATAGTCAAACAGCATCTTTTTAAAGTCACTGCTTCGCACATCTGCCGTCAAAAACACCACCGAGCAGTCCTCTTTTGAGTCGACCGGCGCTCCGAGTAGTGCAAGCTCCGGGCAGTCACGGGCGAATCTGCTTTCGGCCGTTGGGTCTGCATCTATAACAATTATCCTCGGCTTGAGTTTTAGTGTTTGCCCACACCATGCCGCCGTTTTAATGGCCTCCATGCCGTTTCTGCCGGCACCGACCACCAATATATCGAGATTATCTCCCCTTGCGCCCAAAAACAGCGGCTTTGTGTCAAACAAATTATAAATCATTGAGCGTGTTTCGTTGTGCAAACGCAGACTCAACTTGGAGTTATATTCTATCGAATCGACAACCGATTTACTCTCGGCCTGTGCGTTTAAGATGTGAATGTTAATATGCGCCTTTAGCTCGCAATCCTTATATTTATCAGCCAGCTCAAGTGTGTCCTGTAGGTTTATCTTTTCGTCCATATGGAGCAGGAAAATGTCTACATCATGTTTAAAAAAAACCGTCCGCAGCTTTAGATCGGCAATTTTCACATCAAAGAGATATCCTCTTATTGCGTAAAGACGTGCCATCTTTTCCGCACCTTCGTTGCCCTCTGACGGTGGTTTTCCCAAAAAAACAAAGACCGACTTTGCCTTGTTGTTTTTGCTTATATCCTCTGCCAGCAAAAGCGCCCTCTCCGACAGATCGTTAAAGACAAAGAGGCTTCCTCTTGAAAAAAACCTGTATTTGATTTTCGGAAAAAATGTTTGAATTAGGCTGAGCAAAAATCCTAATATCAAGGCGCTCGCCGTCACTTGAATAATCGCTGTGTAAAGGGCGAAAAAGACCTCCAGCCCTTCGGGTAAATTACTAAAATTGGATCTGGTATCGCTGAGCGAGTTTTCCCCCGTCATCGCCCTGACCGTGCCCAATATCGCTGTAATGGCCGCATCTACAGGGCCGCCGATAGCATCACGAGCCGGGTAAAGATAAAGCAGCCACATCGCCCCTGCCGTTCCCGTGAACATACAGAGAGTAGCGGTTTTGGGTCGCCTGCGCCTTACTTTTGTGAATATAACAGCACAGACTATTCCGGCAATATAAGATGCCACCGACAGTATCAAAAACTCATTCTGTCCCATGTATTCCCTCCCGTTTTAATAATCTAAACCGCACAAAGAATACCTTTGTGCGGTTTAAGAGTTTTTTTGTATTAGTCGTCCGACTTCATTCCCTCAAGGATTTGTTGCCAAGTGAGCACACCTTTGGCGAGCATCAAAAACTTGTCGTTATACTCGTCTACCACATGCAGTGCAAATTGAATAAGGAAATTAAATGCCTCTTCAGATAGCAAGCTCTCACGGTATGAGGTCGCCATTCTATAGCCCATTCTTCCGTTTTCAACATTCAAATCGAAGGTGCCGTCCACTATACCGTAGTTGATGGCCGCAATTGCCATAGCGGCATTTACGATTTGATCTTCGGGGATTTCAAACTCCATCGGCGAATACAAAGTAACCAGTTGCAGATTTGTGTTGAAGCGTATGCGCAGAGGAATTACAAGATCGTCGCCGTGGATGCTAATCGAGACAACATGCTCCTCGTCATCTCTGTCATAGGTCCACTCTCTCCCATCCATAACCTTGCAAAGTGTGTCCATCGCCCTTTTGGTTTGCATCAAAATTGCATCATCCATGTTTTAGCTCTCCTTTAAATAATATTAAACCGCTTGTCGGTTAGTTTAAAATCCAATGCGTGATTTGCGCTTGACCTGCAAGGTTTGGAACTCTCTCTCAGCCGAAGCTTTGTCAAAATCGCTAATGCAGATTATACGTTCACCCTCCGGCTCAAGCTGCCAACGCACCGTGGCCTTGCCCCATGTGCGCTCGAATAGGTTTCGCACAAAGCGAGCATTCGCAAAGTCCTTGGAGTTTATCATCTCATCGCCCAACTCGGTAAAATAATCGTGTACAGCCTGTTCTAATCCCGGTTCAAAACCGAAGGAGCGTTTGACCATCTGCATAAAGATATCATACAGCTCTTCCCTGTTGTAATTCGGGAACTCTATGGTATAGGGTATACGGCTTGCAAGACCGGCGTTGCTGTCCATCAGGGTTTTCATATCTTTTTGATATCCTGCCATAATTATCATAAAGTCGGTGCGATGATTTTCCATCTGGGCAATTAAAGTGTCGATAGCCTCTCTGCCGTAATCACGGGAGTCGTCGTTTCCTCTGTAAAGGGAGTAAGCTTCATCGATAAACAGCACCGAGCCGTAAGCATCACGGCACATTGAAGCTGTCTTGGGCGCAGTTTCGCCTATGTACTGTCCGCAGAAATCTCTGCCCGAGTATTCAAAAAACTGACCCTTGGACAGCAGTCCACGCTCTTTCATAAGTTTACCGAGTATTCTTGCAACCGTTGTTTTACCGGTTCCCGGGCTACCTATAAAACGCATATGCATACTCGGTTTAAGCTCTCCGCCTGCAGCTATCGAGGCTTCTATCTGTGTGAGCACCTCATTAATTCGCTCTTTTACCGCTTCAATACCAATCAACTCGTCAAGCATTTCCTGACCTGTACGCTCAAGTTCAACCTGCGCCTCACCGAGGTTTTCGGCAGCGATGCTTCGCTCGCCTTCATAGTCATTGTTTTTGGTGGTGAACAAATGCTTTTCGTAAAGCATTGCGTCGACCACCTTGATGACCGTCGAAAGACCGTGGAACTGACCGTCACGCTTTTCGTCAATAAGTCTGCTCTCCAAAATGGGCCATGCGCCCTCCTGCATTTCAAAGCCTTTGTCTGCCATAAGCTGTCCGGCAAAGGTTTTGAGCTGCTCCATTGAATAAGGGATTGTAGTGACAGTATGTAGATTCATAATATCGCTGAGGGCCGCTTGCATTCTCCTGCGTGTCGGCTGGTCTACAAAGGGTATGCGGAAGGCGAGTATCTGCCTGCCGAGCACCGTTTGAAGTCTGCGCAAAAACAGCTTAAACTCAGGCAAATGTGTTTTTTCCATCCATGCGCTCAAATCGAAGGAAACAATACGCTTGTCGTCAATCTGCGACAGCCATTCGAGCATGGTTCCGAGTGGCGGTTCGGGTGGGCACTCTGCCGGGGAGCCTTGCATATTAAACAGCTTATGATCGTGCAAAACCTTTGCAAGTAGGTTAAGCTGTGTGCTGTATCCGCAGCCGTCTTCAATCGAGAACAGGTAAACCTTTCTCGCAATGATATCATGGGTGCCGTGCTTTGCCACCTGTTTATGTATATCTGAGAGCTCATGTGCGAGTTCCTTAAATGCTTCAGAACCGACCAGAGCGTCCACCTGTTTCATCACCGCACTTGTATCGACTATGACCTCTTTACTTGCTTTGCCGGTGTTTACCGTTTTATATGTGGTAGCCTCGTCTTGCTTGTCAGATTGCTTATGAGAGCTTTCTTCTTTTTTAGGCTCACTCTCTACAAAATCGTTGATTTTTAGCGTTTCTACCCTGCCGGTTGCGCCTATTGCCTCTATTATCTTGTCAATTTGCGGACGCAAATCTGTCTCTTTCGGCAAAGTGATAAGCAGTTTACAGCTCATCAGATTGTTGCTTTCGATGGTCATGTTTTCAAAAACACTGCCCATCTGAGCGACAAATCGTTCGATCGGCAGTTTTGCCTCTGTCTGTTTTGACAGCACAAACTCAGCATCCAAAGTCAGCGACACCGCATAGCGATACTCTTTGCTTTGCTGCTCCTGCTCTGATGAAACAGTCCAGCTGACCGCTTTGTCTTCCGCTTTAATCCCGAGGGTGCTTTCAAGTGTGCTCTCAATGCTGTTTTGCACCTCTTGTGCGTGCTCACTCTTAACACTGAATTCACAATGGTTTTCACTTTGCACTATTAGCTCAAGTTCCTTGTGATTTTTCAAAAATGCCTCAACAAAAGCCTTTATGCTTTTTTCACCTTCGCCGTGCTCTTTTATCCAATTCTCATCAAACTTTACGCTGAGGCGCATCATTTTGGAGGTACTCATACCTACTCCCCCTTTAGATAAAATTAATTTTATGCTATTTTATTTAATAATTATAACATAATGCAACAGAATTTAAAAGAGGAAAAAATATTTTTACATTTAATATTCGCCTTGTTTCTCCAATAATTGTGAAATTTATTTCCATTTTTCGACATAACATTTGTTTTTTTACATAATTCTAATATTTTCCTTGATTATACTTCAATTTATTGATATAATCTCTCGCGTAAGCGTATATAAAATCAAATGTTGGGAGAGATGCATTGCAATGGGACAAAAGCGCAGGACGATTATAGCCACTATAATTTCCATTATTGTTTTAATATTGACTGCCTTGGGCATAAATGAATACAATATGAGTATTATGCATCGACTCGAGGCTACTGTTAAAGATACTCTGAGTGAAATTGCCACTCAACAGCAGGCCGGATTTAATATCGAAATAGAGGGTGAGTTTTCAGAGCTTGACACCATTTCTAAAGCTCTCTTGCTACTTGACAGTAACTCAACTGTCTCCAACTATCTCACCGTCATGCAGAGCAACAACTCTTTCAATACTCTCTACTGCATAGACAAAAACGGAAAGGGCATTTCCTCCACCGGTGAACAGGTTGACCTATCCGATTTGTCGGAGCTCGATCGGATAATAGCCGGTGAGCAGGTAATTACCGAGCCGCGCTTGATAAATGAATCGGGCGGTAAGGAACTTTTGCTTGCTGTCCCCATTTTTGACGGACAAGAAATTGTCGGCGCTTTAATCGGCCAATATCCCACTTCATTTTTTGAACAAGCACTGCACCCCGCTTTTGAAGGTGCCGGTTACATGCTTGTGGTCAACTCCTCCGGCGATGTCCTTTTTTCACAGTCAAACGAGCACACTTTGTCTACAAACAATATTTTCGTTACTTTTGACTTTGCACAGTTTGAAGACGGTTTAACCGAGCGCGATGTCAAGCTTTCAATTGCCTCGGGGCAGTCCGGACATATAAGCTACAGCGTAGATATTTATGACCGGCTTGCAGAGTATCGCCCGCTCAATTACAACAATTGGAGCATGTTGACCGCTATACCTGCTGAAATCATTGCCGAGGACTCTAACATTGTCGTAAACGATGTCTTTACCTTCAGCATTATAATCTCCTTTGGTATTTTCTCCTTGCTTTTCATCTTTTGGCGTCTTCAACTTCGCTCGCAAAAAACCGTCGAGCGTGCTACATATTATGATGATTTAACAGGTGCGCCAAATATCGTCAAGTTCAAATCATATGTCCTTGACATGCTGACCAAAAACCCAAAAAATAACTACTGTATTATTAAAATGGACATAGAAAACTTTAAGTCAATAAACAAACTGTACGATTATGAGGCGGGCAATAAACTGCTTAGCACCATTTTCAAAATGTCTGAGTTGGTTAGCTTTGACCATTTTATGATGGCTCGTGTAGGCATTGATGAGTTTTTAATTTTCGGCCCTGCCGAGCAGTTTGAAGATTTTAGCTCTATGCGCGAGTTTTACCGAGAGCTTTTCAAATCACGAGTTTCTTTTATCGCTTCGCACAAGGTCATTTTCCGTTATGGCAGATATTTTATCGAGCCCGGAGAAACCGATGTCAACGACATCATCGACAAGGTGAGCTTAGCCCACAGCTTTACTCGAAATTCAAAGGTCTACCTTTGCGATTATGACGAAAAACTAAAGCAAAAGGTGCTGCTCACCGCCTCCATCACCAATAAAATGGAACAGGCTCTTAAAAACCGTGAGTTTAAGGTTTTTCTACAGCCCAAATTTGATGTAAAAAGCGATACATTATATGGCGCAGAAGCGCTTGTGCGATGGTATGAATCGAACGGCAATATGATTTTCCCCGGAGATTTTGTTCCGATTTTTGAGCAAAACGGGTTTATTGTAGAGCTTGACTGGTATATGCTGTCACGAATTTGCGAACTTGTAAAGTATCTGCTAAGCAATGATCAAAAGTGCATACCGATATCGGTCAACTTCTCAAGGAACCATCTGTCAAATCCCGATTTTGTAAAGCAGATAACAAGCATTGTCGACAGTTATGGTATACCGCACAAATACATTGAAATCGAGCTTATGGAAAGCACTTTGCTTGAAAACGAAGGTGCGCTTGAGCATTTGATAGACTCACTCCATGCCGCCGACTTCACTTTGTCAATCGACGATTTCGGCTCGGGATACTCCTCACTTGGTATGCTTAAAGACCTTTTTGTTGACACAATAAAAATGGACAGAAGCTTTTTTACCTCGGAAAATCACGTCGATCGTGGCAATACGGTGGTTAAGAGTATGACCGAAATGATCCATGCGCTTGACATGTCGATAGTTGCCGAGGGCGTGGAAACGACTGAACAGGTTGAGTTTTTGCGCACAATAAAATGCGATTATGTCCAAGGTTATTATTACGCACGACCTATGCCGGTTGAGCAATTTATCGACAGCTACTATGGCGATTTGCCCGAAAAGCCGGTTCTTTAATGCAGTTATTATAAATTAAGCAAAGCCCCCACCGACCTCAGGTCGGTGGGGGCTTACAGCGTGTCAAAAAAGTATTTTTGACCGCTTAAAATTAAAAAGCCTACCGCAAATAAATTGCGGTGGCTTTGAAAACCGAGCATTTGCTCGCAAATACTCAATTTTACGGCCTTCCTCGAAGGCCGCCGACACCGTGTGTCGGTCAGACAATCTCAAAACCAAAGGTTTGGAGACAGTCTGAAAGCTCCCACCGACTCAAGGTCGGTGGGAGCTTTCAGACTGTAAATGCTACTCTTTTGAGGTTGAAAGGGCACGCATTGCGTTTAAAATGGCGATAAACATGACTCCTACATCGGCAAAGACGGCAAGCCAAATCCCTGCCAGCCCAAAGGCGCCGAGTATCATAACGGCAATTTTAACTCCCAAAGAGAAAATGATATTTTGCCACACAATAACCATGGTTTTTCTGGAAATAGAAATCGCTTTGGCAACCTTTTCCGGGTCATCGTCCATCAGCACGATGTCGGCCGCCTCGATTGCCGCCTCACTTCCTGCCGCACCCATAGCTATTCCAACATCTGCCCTTGAGAGCACCGGCGCATCATTTACACCGTCACCGACAAATGCCAATCTCTGGCCTTTTTTCAAAAGCTCTTCTACCATTTCCACCTTTTGTCCGGGTAGTAATTGGGCATGAACCTCATCTATTTCAAGCATATCGGCCACTGCTTTGCCCACCTTGTTTGTGTCACCGGTTAGCATTACCACCGATTCCACCCCGGCTTTTTTAAGCCTCTGAACTGCCGCTTTGGAATTTTGCTTGATTTTGTCTATTACAATAATGTGTCCGAGATAGCGACCATCGCTCGATATGTGTATCACCGTTCCCATTGTATCGGGCTCTTTGCATGACACTCCTGCTTGTTCCATCAATTTTCCGTTACCGACATATACAGTGGCACCGTTTACCGTTGCGCTCATGCCTTTGCCTGGTATTTCAGTCACATCAGATAAAGCAAAACTGTCCTGTTGCTTGCCCTGTGCGGCTATCGATTGAGCTATCGGATGGCGAGAATATCTCTCCACCGAAGCGGCAAGGTTGAGCAAATCCTGCTCTGTGCTCTCGTATGCAAATATCTCCGACACAATGAAGCTGCCCTCTGTCAGCGTTCCCGTTTTGTCGAACACCACCGTTTTCACCTGTGCAAGGCTTTCCATGTAGTTTGCGCCCTTTATCAATATTCCACTGCGTGAGGCGCCGCCTATACCGCCGAAAAATGACAGCGGAACCGAAATTACAAGGGCGCATGGGCAGGAAACGACAAGGAATATAAGCGCTCTCTGCGCCCAAAATGCAAATGGTTGTGCAAAAAACAGAACGGGGACTATACACAGTAGCGCCGCACTTATAACAACAATCGGAGTGTAATATCGTGCAAATCTGGTTATAAATCGCTCAAGCTTTGCCTTTTTGGACGAGGCTTCCTCCACCAGCTCGAGTATTTTAGCGACCGTGCTGTCCACATAAAGGCCTGTCACACGGACTGTAATTACTCCGTTATTGTTGAGCGATCCGCTCAACACAGTGTCGCCCACCTCTTTGTCTACCGGTGCGCTCTCGCCTGTCAGTGCCGACATATTAAGAGAGGTTGCCCCGCTTTCAATAATGCCATCGAGCGGTATTTTCTCGCCCGGTCTCACTATTATCAACTCACCGATTTCCACATTTTCCGGCGACTGAGTAATCTCTTGTCCGTCACGCACAACCACGGCGCTGTCAGGGCGTATATCCATTAGCTTTGCTATAGAGCGTCTGCTTCTTCCGACGGCAAGCGCCTGGAACCATTCGCCTATTTGGTAAAACAGCATTACCGCTATGCCCTCTGTAAACTCGCCGAGCAAGAATGCGCCGACTGTCGCTATGCTCATTAAAAACTGCTCATCAAACAGCTTTCCTTTAATAATTCCTTTAAATGCCGCCCAAAGTACATCGTATCCGACTATCAGATAGGGCACAAGGGCGACAGCCAGTGAAAGATAAATATTTTCAAAATCAAGCACAAGTGCCACTACAAAGCCTATTGCGGCAAGGATTATACGAATAAGCTCTGTTTTATGTTTGTCGCTCACCGTGCTCTGCTCACGCACAATAGTGCACTCGCTCTCAAACTTTTGACACAATTTTTCCGCACGGTCTATTAAACTCTCAAAATCTTTTGTGTCAGACTTTATTGTCAGTTTTTGCGACATAAAATTGATGGTGGCATTTTGTACCCCATCCATCTCCGATATTGCCTTCTCCATTTTTGCGGCGCAGTTTGCGCAGTCCAAATTGCGCAATTTAAATGTTTTTGTCATTGCTTCTCTCCTTAAATCCCTTTACTAAAAAATCGCTCTACTTATGCATTATATGCTCAAATCCCTGAGCAACTATTGTTCGCACGTGATCGTCTGCAAGCGAGTAGAAAATCTGCTTTCCTTGCCGCCTTCCGGTGACCAAATTGTGCCTTTTGAGCACAATAAGCTGATGTGAAATTGCCGACTGGGTCATTGAAAGCAGCTCTGCTATTGCACATACACACAGCTCGGACGCAAAGAGTGCATAAAGTATTTTCATTCGGGTTGTGTCGCCGAAAACTTTGAACAAATCGGATAGATCACTGATAGTTTCGTCTTGAGGCATTGTATGCCTTACTTGGCTGAGTTCTCTCTCGTGATTGTGAGTTGTCATTTTGTCCTCCTTAACACATGAATATATTTTCATATGTAATTTCATTCATATGATACACCATTCATGTATTATTGTCAAGAAAATTATTTTGCAATAAAAACTTGACATTTGGCGTTTTGCCTGTATAATTATATAGGTATCTTGCGGTGTTGTGTAACGGTAGCACGACTGACTCTGACTCAGTTTGTTAGGGTTCAAATCCTTACACCGCAGCCAGTCGAGAACTTTCGACACAAAATACGCCCTTAGCTTTGTGCTAAAGGCGTGTTTTTTTATTATTTATTTTTTACTTTTTAAACCATTTGCAGTGATTGAGTACGCCTTTTGGCACAATAAATCTCATTTTTTTATCTGAAATTGTAGCGTCAACAATTCCCGTTTCGCTTGTTTCTCCGTCCAAATTAAGCTTTATCGGATTGCGGTCTGCCGCCTGTACTTTTAGGTTCTTTGCACGAATATATTTAATAATGTGTGGCACCTGAGCATACTTACCGCTTTTATACAGGCCGATAACACGAGCAACGGTAAATCGGCTTACCGGGCCTACTAAGAGCACATCTATATACCCATCACACGGTTGCGGGTCGGGAATTATGTCAAAGCTACCACCGTAAGTTCCTCCGTTTGCCGCAACAATCATGGTAAACCTACCGTCATAATTGACGCCGTCCACCTCTACCCTGTAGTTTTTGTGCAATCCCTTCAGTACCTGCTCTGCGGTTGAAGCAAAATACATCTGTTTTCCGGTCATGCCGGGCACAATTTTAAACTTGCTTGTGCCGGCCGCAATTCTGGCATCCAGTCCAACAGACAGTATATTTATAGAAATACCGTTTCCGCTTTGAATATAATCAAGCTCAACCGTTTGCCCCACAATCAGCTTTTCAAGCTCAAGAAAGCTTGAGCTGTTCTGACCGAAAATCTTTATAAAATCATTTCCGCTGCCACTTGGAAAATTGGTTATAGCGCAGTTTGGAAAGACCACCGCCGCATTAGCCACCTCATTTAGCGTGCCATCTCCACCGCAAGCGTAAAATCTCAAATCTTGACCGTGATGCTTAATTACAGCATCACGCACCAAAGAAATTGCATGCTTTGGTGCATTGGTAATGAAAATCTCATGCTCTATGCCACACCGCTCTGCGCTTGCGGCAATCAAACTTGCCTGCTCTGTAGTGCGGTCACGCTTGCCCGCTACCGGATTGATGATAAAAATATGCTTTGTGCCACTCATAATTGACTATCCTTTAAAATACATGTATAAATTGCACTTGATCATGCCGTTATAAAGCTTACGCCTTTTGTCGGAGGCTTTTCCGAAATGCTCCTCAAATCGCTCATCCGACGAAATTATATACTTCTTTAGGTCGGTGTTTTTTATAATCGCTTTTCCCAATTCACCGTAAAGACGGTGTGCACTTTGCTTGTCCATCATGCGCACACCGTAAGGGGGGTTGCACATGATTACCCCAGCCCGGTTTTGCCAGTCACCGCTTAAAACGTCGGCCTGCTCGACCGTTATATACTCAAGCACGCCGGCTCTGCGAGCATTCTGGCGGGTCAGCTCTACCATTTCCGGGTCAATATCGCTTGCAATCAGCGGTATCGGCTGCGCCTTTTCTTGCTCGATTGCCTGCTGTTTTTGCTGTGCAAATGCTTGCGCCCACTGTTCGTTCCAGTGTTGTGCTTCAAACTCTCTGCGCGCTCCGGGTGAAATTGAAAGAGCCGCCATTGCCGCCTCTATTGCGATGGTTCCGCTACCGCAAAACGGGTCGTAAAAGTTCTCTCTGCCCCTCCAGCGTGACACTTTGACCATTGAAGCGGCAAGGGTTTCGCGTATGCTGGCCTCATTTTGCTCCAGCTTATAGCCCCGCTTGTACAGCGGTGCGCCGGTAGTGTCGAGAAAGATTTCGGCGACATCGTTTATAATTGCAAACTGAATTTGGCGTTTAGATCCGGTTTCGTCGAGCACACCATCGTCATAAGACAGTTTAAGCCTGTCCACTGTCGCTTTTTTGATGATTTTCTGACAATCCGGGACACTGCGAAGACAAGAGTTTATTGAAAACCCCTTTACCGGGAAAGCGTCATTCTGTCCGATATGCTGTGCCCAGTCGATAGCCTTTACACCTTCAAACAAACTGTCAAAATTGTGTATCGGGAAGCGTGCAAGGCGCAAAAGCACCCTCTCGCCACAGCGCAAGCGCACATTTGCCCGTGCGCCCTCTTGTATGCCGCCTGAAAACAGCACCCTGCCATTTTCCGACTGAACCCCTTCAAAGCCGCCAAACTTCAGTTCGTCGGCAACCAGTCCCTCTGTGCCCATCAGGCAAGGAACCGAAAAAATATAACTCATAACTTCCTCCACAAACTATTGTGCCCTACCTTGGCACCTATTTCAAAAAAGCGACCCGCAAAAATATGCGGGTCGCATTTTTTCTTACGCACTATTTGCCTGCAATTAAAAGGCCGTATCCGCCGTCATTTCTCTTGTATACCACACAATAATTACCCGAGCGCTCGCTGTTTTCAAAGAAGAAAAAGTTGTGTCCGAGCAAATTCATCTGCAAAATAGCATCCTCTGTGGTCATCGGCTTGATAACAAGCTGTTTCTCTCTGACCACCTCAAACTCTTCATCTTTAAAATCGGTCATCTCGTGCAGTGCACTTTCAAAGGCATCATGTCTGATGCGCTTTAAGATTTTTGTTTTGTTCTTTTGTATCTGTTTGTCAATGGAGGCAACCGCTCCGTCAATCGAGGCATACATATCGGTTGTGCGCTCCTGTGCTCTAAAAAACATCCCCCTGTTTTCAAGAGTGATTTCTGCCGTTTCCATCTCACGTTCACATGAAAATGTGATTTGCACGCTCGATTCGTTGCCGAAATACTTGTCAAGCTTTGCGCATTTCTTTTGTGCATAATCCTTGACACCGTCAGAAACATTGGTCTTTCTCTCGGTAAAGTTGATAGTCATTTTATTCACTCCTTATACAAAATTGATCCCCTATAGGTACATTATACCACAGTAATGTAAAAAATCAAAGAGAAAAATTGAGTATTTTTAAAAAAGTGAAATCACATTTCCCGACGAAGGGTCATTTCCGCCAATTGCTCCTTAGTAATCAGCACACTTCTCGGCTTACTGCCCTCATACGGCCCGACAATTCCACGCTCCTCCATTATATCCACAAGCCGTGCGGCACGGGAAAAGCCCAGCTTTAGCCTGCGCTGTAGCATGGACACCGAGCACTGCCCCACCTCCACGACGGCGTTGACCGCCGGCCAGAACAGTTCGTCATCTGCATCACCATTGCTCGAAGGGCCGCCACCGGCACCGTCGCTTGAGGTGCGACTTGCGGCCTGCTCAATTTGAGCTTCAATATCCTCATCATAATTGCTCTGTGCGCTCTGCTTGATAAAGGTGACTACCTCCTCAACCTCTTTGTCGGTCAAAAAGCATCCCTGCACACGGAGCGGCTTGCCGGCGCCCAGGGGGCTGTACAGCATATCTCCCTTGCCAAGCAATTTTTCAGCACCTGTCTGGTCGAGTATAATTCGTGAATCTATAGCCGAGGCCACGGCAAATGCAATTCTTGACGGTATATTTGTCTTCATCAGCCCTGTGATAACATCGGCCGAGGGGCGCTGTGTGGCAATTATCAAGTGCATACCTGCGGCACGTGCCATCTGCGCAATTCTGATGATGGCCTCCTCCACCTCAGAGCGTGCCACCGCCATAAGGTCGGCAAGCTCGTCTATCACTATGACGATTTGGGGCAAGGTCTCTCCATCTTCTCGACGGCTCATCTCAAGATTGTACCCTGCAAGATCACGGACATTGACCTCTGAAAAGAGTTTGTAGCGTTTCATCATTTCGGACACCGCCCAGCTCAGCGCACCTGCCGCCTTTTTGGGGTCTGTGACCACAGGTATAAGCAAATGCGGTATGCCGTTGTAGCCGTTGAGCTCTATCATCTTGGGGTCAATCATAATCAGCCTTACCTCATCGGGGTTTGACTTGTAAAGCAAGCTGACGATTATGCTGTTTACACAAACCGACTTACCGCTACCCGTGGTACCGGCTATCAGCATATGCGGCATACGTGCGATATCACCGATAACGGCATTTCCGGCAATGTCTTTTCCTACTGAAAAGGACAGACGGCTCTTGCTGTTTTTAAACGATGTCCCGTTTATGATATCCCCTGCTGTTACCAGCTCTTGTTGCTCGTTGGGAACTTCAATTCCAATGGCATTTTTATCCGGAATTGTCGAAATGCGTATTCCGTTTGCGCCCAGCGCAAGGGCAATATCGTCAGACAGGCCGGAGACCTTTGAAAACTTAATGCCTCGTTTGAGAAGTAGCTCATATCGTGTTACCGTCGGCCCTATAGTTGAGCCGATAACCTCTGCCTCAACACCAAAGCTGAAAAGGGTATCTATAAGGCGCTCTGCGCATCGTATAATAAACTGCTCCTGCCCTGCCGGCCGTCCGCTTCCGCCTTTGAGTAGGCTGACCGGCGGATAGATGTATGCCGCTTGGCCGTTTGCATCGGTGGAAGCGGTGAGAGCCTGCTCGATCTCCTCTGCGGTATCTTGCTGGGCTTGCTCCAGCTCTGCCTTGTCAATTTGTGCCGTTTGCACCGCATCGGGCAGAATAATCTCGGCTTGATTTGTCTCAAATACCGGCACTATAGGCTCTACCGGGCTTTTGACAGGCTCCGGTTCGGTTTTTTCAGCCTGCTGTTTGTCTGACTGAAAAAGTCCACGGATCGCCTGAGCCGGGGTAGGCACATTGGGCGGTGCGACGGCAGTTTTTTTCTGCCTATCGGGTGTCAACCTCACGACATTTTCATCTTCATCTATGTCGATGTCAAGCATCTTGGATTTTGTATTTCTACCAACTATCTGTGCCTTTTTCTCAGATTTTTCTGCTTTGGGCTCGTCCTCACCTTCGGGTTCAAAGCTCGGGCGAAGTTTTTTAACAGCGCTCCACAGCGCCCCAAGGCTGCTGTTGAATGCAAAGAAAATGGAAAGAACAAAAAGTGCCATTAGCAGTATAACCGCACCGACATTTGAAACGGCCGCCTCGGTCAGCATACCGAGTCCGCCCGATATAAGACCACCCGACTGCATGATCACACCGTCTTTGGCAAGTTGCGATATACCGTCAAGCCCGGAGGGATAATCGGTAAGATTTGCAAGCACATGACGTACAGCGCCGAAGAATATCGGCGCAAGCATGGCGCAGGTAACACGAAAACGAGCCTTGCCCTTGCGTTTTACAATAAGCAAAATGCCCGAAAAAAGCAGTGATACCGGCAAAATATCTGCACCATAGCCTATCAGCCAGCCGGTTATATACTTATACCAGTCTATGAAAAAACCCTCCACCGGGAGCAAATTAAGCAATGAAATAAAGGCAAAAAACAGGTAAATGCCAGCCCAAACCTCTCTGCGGACGGTAATCGGCTTGCTGCTATTGCTCTGCTTTGCCTTTGACGGCGATGGTTTTTTTGCCCCTGTCTTGGAGGTGCTTGTCGCCCTGCTTGCCTGGGATTTTCCCGTGCCTGCCTTGTTCGGCGATGCTTTCTGTGCCAATGTTCTCTCTCCTTACATCAAGCTGTATAGTATTGCCGCAATACCCACTACGGCGCAGTATATCGAAAAATATTTAAAGGCTTTGCGTTTGACCAAAGTGCGAACTAATTTTATTGCGGCATATCCGCTTATTGCGGCCGCCAAAAAACCTATAATATATGCCGAGGCATCGGCCCGCGATATGCCCTCCGCCAGCATGTCGGGCAATTTAAATACTGCCGAGCCGAGCACGGCCGGTATGGACATTATAAAGGCAAATCTGACGGCGAAATCACGGTCAAATCCCGAAAACAGGCCGGCACACATGGTGGAGCCACTGCGTGAAATGCCCGGGAAAACGGCCAGAAGTTGCATTATTCCAACAAAGGCGGCGTTTTTATAGCTTGCCGTAGCCTCTGTTTTATTACCTCCGCCCAATTTATCGGCGAAAATCAACAAAGTTGCGGTCACAAGCAGTGCGCACCCGATAAAAAGTGCACTTCCGAAGGCCGCTTCGATTGCTCCTTCAATCACCGCACCAAGTGCCAGCGGAACGGTTGCGATTATCAGCATTACCACCATTTTGCGTGTAGGGTTTTGTCTTACGGCAAATCTATCTTTGCACATTGCAACAAACTCGACAATCAGCTTTTTTATATCGTCCCAAAAGGCTATAAAGACAGCGGTTAGCGTTCCGAGATGCACCACAATGTTAAAGGTAACGCTGTCAAGTCCGTAACTTTCAAAATCCAAAAAAATCTGAAGCAGTGCAAGATGCCCCGATGAGGAAATGGGCAAAAATTCCGAAAGTCCCTGCACCGCGCCGAGCAAAACAGCCATCCAAATAGGCATTTGTACACCTCTTAGTTTAGATTAGAATAAATGTGTTCCGTAGGTCTGTACTATTTTTACGGCGCCAATCCCACATAAAGAACCGATAATTGCTCCAAAAATAACATCGGTCGGGTAATGCACCATTAGATAAAGTCGTGAAAAGCCCATCATA
Organism: uncultured Oscillospiraceae bacterium; assembly: GCA_964367895.1. Taxonomy (GTDB): domain Bacteria; phylum Bacillota; class Clostridia; order Oscillospirales; family Butyricicoccaceae; genus CAYJAS01. The sequence goes on from CAYJAS010000023.1 coordinate 16,779, forward strand.
GCTGCAAATACTATCATTCCGATAAAAATACGATCGCCCATAGGCCTAAGAGCAAACGCCGCTGCAAATGCTACAGCAGTATGGCCGGAGGGAAATGCGTAATCGTGCAGTTTCGCCACACCGGGAGTAAATCCGCCGAGGTCATAAGGGCGGATACGAGCGACAAGCGGTTTCAAAATGGCGTTAACTGTCACCGCATCAAGTATAAGTGCAAGAGCAAGGCTAATGCCGAAAACTCTGGTGCTTTTAAAGCTGATTAGCAAAATCGCAAGCGCAATAAAGGCTACTCCGCCATTTCCTAATGCCGATATTACCGGCATAAGGGTATCTAAAACTCTGTTGCTCCATAGCTCATTCAGGCGTTGCATAAGTGATAGTTCTGCTTTATTCAGTCTGTCGATAAATTGGGTCATATAATTGAAATCTCCTTAGGGATACGGTTTTCAAAGACAACTACCTCGTAAAATCCTGCCGCACGAAGTGAGGCGTATGCCTCTTTAATAAAACTGCCGACCTCTTGTGGGCGATGTGCATCCGAGCCGACCGAAATACGTCTTCCACCGTATTTTTTGAAATCTTCAAACACCCAAGGCTCTCCGAGAGGCAGTCCGTGCCTTCTGTGCCCGGAGGTGTTTATTTCGAGTGCAATACCACTGCTTGCCAGGGCGCGCAAAAACTTTTGCATCAGCGGTCTCCACCGCACCATTATCTGCGGCGTTATCGTGCCGGTCATCAATCTCAGTGCAAAGTCATAATGTGCGAAAATATCTATGTCACAGTTCTCGACAATTTCAAGTGCCTCGGCAAAATAGCGCTCCATGATGTCATCACAACTGCTTATAGTTGAAAAATCCAACCTGCCACCGTAAATCTCAAGCCCCGGTCTTATTTCGTGCACCGAACCGATTACAACATCGTAATCACCACAATTTGCGTGTGCACGGCTTACCTCGGGCTCAAAATGTGGCTGTCCGAGCTCTATTCCGCACAGCAGAGTGAATTGATCGCTCCACTTCTCTTTTGCAGCAGCCATCTCCTCAAGTCGCTGAGTTTTGCACTGCTCATAATGAAGTTCACCACCGTGGTCATCATAATCATAATGCTCGGTTACGGCAAAATATTTTAGCCCCGATTTTGCGGCATATTCACAAAAGGAATCTACCGTTCCGCCTGCGTCAAATGAAAACATGGTGTGGCTGTGCATATCGCAAAGTATCATAATCTTTCCTTTCAGGTTTCGGTGATCTTGGGTATTCGTTGCTATTTCATAAAGTATATTATATCATGATTTCTTTGATTTTTGAATATTTTTTTGCTTTTGCGGGGACAATATAATCAAATCATATGATTGGAGTAAGAAAATGGATAAAACAGCATTAGCGTTAACCATTATAGGTGCACTTAACTGGGGTAGCATCGGCCTTTTCAAGTTTGACCTTGTCGCCTTTGTTTTCGGTGGTCAAACGACCATCGGCAGCAGAGTTGTGTACGGTCTTGTAGGCATTGCCGGTCTTTGGTGTATATCACTGCTATTTAAAAATCTCAGCAACAAGACAACAAGCTAATAAAACAAAGGTGTAAGGAAGAATACGAACTATATAGTATTCTCCCCAAAGAAGGCACAAATAGCAAAAACCCCTGAAGCTATCGCTTCGGGGGTTTTGCTTGGTGACCCATCCGCGACTCGAACGCGGGACACCCTGCTTAAAAGGCAGGTGCTCTGCCGACTGAGCTAATGGGTCAAATGGCTGGGGTGGCAGGATTTGAACCTACGAATGCCAGAGTCAAAGTCTGGTGCCTTACCGCTTGGCGACACCCCAATGTCCGGTAAGATTAAATAAATGAGATGGGGTGGATGACGGGACTCGAACCCGCGACACCCAGAACCACAATCTGGTGCTCTACCAACTGAACTACACCCACCATCTATTGGCGTGCCTGGAGGGACTCGAACCCCCAACCTACTGCTTAGAAGGCAGTTGCTCTATCCTGCTGAGCTACAGGCACAAATCTTCTGCCTACACCGGAAATCCCGGCTTTGTTCCCCCAAAAGGGAAATGGAGCAGGTGATGGGAATCGAACCCACGTGTTCAGCTTGGAAGGCTGACATTCTACCATTG
>CAYJAS010000024.1:0-18364 GCA_964367895.1 uncultured Oscillospiraceae bacterium
CTTAAAACTCAGTGTTTGTCAGCGAGTTTGAGCAGGTGCTCTTTTGTAAAAGTGTACACTTTATCACAAAATTGGCAGGTGACCTGGGTCTGCTCCTCCTGTTGTGCTAAAGTTGTCAATTCCGCTTTACCGATGCTAAGCAATGCACGCTCAACACGCTCCGAGGTACAGCGGCAACGATATTCAATATCATGCCGGTCAACAATTTTAAGCCCCATTCCGTGGAAAAGCTCGTTTAATATATCCTCCATACTCATTCCACGGTCAAGGCAGGTAGTTATGCTGTCACTTTCGGCAATTCTACACTCAAGTATGTGAGCAAGCGCCTCGGGTGCACCGGGCATAAGCTGAATTATATATCCGCCGGCACATTTTATGCTGTGATCGACATCGACAAGAACACCGAGCGAACATGCCGCCGGAATCTGCTCGCTTATCATATAATAAGCGGCGATATCTTCGGCAATTTCACCGGTTTGAAGTTCAATTTGGCCTGTGAAGGGTTCTTTTGCACCCACTTCCTTGATAACGGCGAGCAGGCCTTTTCCCACGCCCGAGCTGACATTTAGCTTAGCAGGGCCTTTGAGAGGAAGATTTACCGAAGGGTTTTTGACATAGCCACGCGGATTGCCGGCGCTGTCGGAGACAGCCAAAATAGTGCCCAGTGGCCCGTCACCACGCACTTGCAGAGTTATTGAGCTGTCTTCTCCTTTGAGTTCGTCGCCCATAATTGCGGCGGCAGTAAGAAGTCTGCCAAGTGCAGCGGCAGCGAGGGGAGAGCAATTGTGTATCTCGCTGGCTCGCTCAACTGTTTTGGTGGTCTGCGCCGCCGATATCTTGACAAAACCGTCCTCGGTAATAGCTCTGATAATGCAGTCGTTCATAAAAATCTCCGTTCTGTGCTTGAAATAAAAAGTTTAATTAAATCTCCGACAGAATGGAGATTTTTTGGCATCTCGCCCGTCCTCGGGCGAGGCCGCTTAATTCTAATTTAAGGAATAGCGTGATTTTTCACGCCAATTCCTCCGTTCTTATTTATTGTATTGGCAAACAAAATTACTTTTGCTTTTGTGCCACAAAAAGCAGGCGTTCACTGCCCTCGTGAGCTTTTTTTGTCGTGTATCCATCATAAACATTGAGCAGTTTAAATCCGGCACGATCAAGCTCGGCAGCTATTTGAGTTTGCGTATAAGCACGCTGAAGATGATGCTCAGTTTGGCGAAGATACCCCTGCTCCTGCTTTATGAAAAGATCAATCTGATGTTGTGCAAGGGCACTGCGATTGTCATAGCCATATTGCCATGTGCAGAAAATTTCATCATCCTCAAAAAGGCTCATGGTGCCTGACATATTGCGAAACATGAGTGGCGATTTAGCATCAAACACAAAAAAACCGCCCGATTCAAGAAACAGGGCGACTGCCGAAAAGGTGCGCCTTAGACCACGAAGGTCGGTAAGATAATTTATGCTGTCAAGGCAGCTGTAGACACCGCCCACCGTTCCAAACAGATCAAGCTCTTGCATGTCCTGGCAAATGAAAGCAGGCAAAAGTGGCAAGTTGGCACATTTATCCCTTGCCACTTGTAGCATTTCAGGCGATCGGTCGCAACAAATCAGGTCATAACCAAAGGAACCCAAAATTGATGCGACCGTTGCTGTGCCACAGCCCAAATCCAAAATTAGATCCGGGCGACTTTTGCCTTTACTGAAAATAGCGTCAATTCGCTTTGCAAATGTCAAATGCCCCACATGCTCTGTCAAACGATCATAATAGTCAGCGATGCGGGAGTATTGACTCATTTTTTAGCATCCATTCTGTCGAGCACTGCGGTATATCCACCGTCACCGTAATTGAGTGAACGGTTGACACGGCTGATAGTAGCTGTGCTTGCGCCTGTGATGTCAACGATATCTGTGTAAATCTTGCCTTGTCTTAAAAGTTGAGCTACCCAAAATCTTTGTTTAAGCGACAGAAGTTCTGTAACCGTGCATAGGTCCTCAAGCAAATTGTAGCACTCTTCCTTGTTCTTAACTTGTAAAAATGCCTCGCAAAGTTGTTGCATGTGTTCGTCTTTCAAGCTGTTTCTCATTTTTAAACCTCCAAAATATGTTTGCAGTATCTATTGTAATCTTATTTTAACACTTTAACATTAAAATGTGAATAACTGGGATTAAAATAAGTGTTAAATTTTGATTAAATTATCGTGTTCACACATAATATTATTGAAGTGGTGTGAATTTGCATTCCGCAAGCGATAAAACTGTGAAAATGCTAAATTTTAACCGCTCGTGTGGTTATCGTACTGCATTGTTATGCAGTATAATATACGGTTTTCTTCCAAAAGTCAACAGTAAATTTATTTTTTTTATTGTTTGACCTTGAGCATTTGTTGCCTTATAATATAAAGTGTTGAGAAAGGAGATTTTATGAAAGTAAACACAATTATCAAGCCGCTTTTGGTGGCGGTTGTCTCGGGTATAGCGTTCGGGATTTTGAGCAATATGTCAAATCCGCGTGATGACCTCTTTATAGGGCTGAGTGATGTCTGCTTTGGCGCCTTTGTAGTAAGCGGCACTGTCGGATTTTTCCGAAATGCGGCAAAGCACGGTAGCTTTGATTGGCTGGTGCGATTTTATAGGAAAACCTTTATGCGTATACGTGACGATGAACAACTTGCCAAAAATTTGCCGTCATCAAAAGACATTGTTTATATTCCATACCTTGTAAATTGCGGCATCTTCGCCGCCTTAAGCGTATTATTCGCCTTTTTATAATATTCATACCGTTTTTGCATATTATAATCAACAAAGCATTTTGCAAAGGGACGGTTTGTGTTTATGATTGAAATTAGCGTTTTTGGCGACCATAGCGAAGCTTTTACGGCGAATTTTAAGAAAATCCTTGACAAAAAGGGGATTGAGGCACATTTTGGGCAGAGCACTTCGGGGCATCTTATTGTCTGCCTAAGCGCCGATAAAATGCCCGAGTTTTGCAGATCAAAGGCGATTGTTCTGCCCACAGGTGGTGAACATGGCCTAAAGCACTGTCACAGCAGGCTGGTTATAACTTGCGGGTTTGACCGAAAGAGCACGGTCACACCGTCCTCCTTACTACAAGAAGGGGCGATGGCAACCCTTCAGCGAGAGCTCGAAACATTATCGGGAGAGGTAAGACTTCCCGGGGAGTTTGATTTGAGCACCGTGCCCGGACAGCTTGAACATAAAATGATTATGGCAGCGGCGCTTATTTTTCTCGATGCTCTTTAAAAAACCAAAATTTTCTTGTTATATAGAGGTAAGCTTGGCACATAATAAGCTTGTAAACTTCAAAAAAAGGAGAAACGATTTATTATGGCTAACAATTCAAACAGCAAAAACTACACCACAAGCAACAAGGCGGCAATGAGCTCGTCTGCAAAACAGGCACTTCACAATTTTAAGATGGAAACCGCTCGTGAAGTCGGCGTAAACCTCTCTGAGGGTTATAACGGCGATTTGACAGCCCGTCAAGCAGGTGCTATCGGCGGACAGATGGTCAAAAAGCTTATCGAGCAGGCTGAGAAAAACCTGTAAACAAATTTAACCAAAGCAAAAAATCGCCGATTTTTCGGCGATTTTTCATTTTTTTGTTGATTATTGAGCCACATAAAGATATAATAACCTCTACGGCACCCAAAATCACAGATTTTGACCGTGACGAGAACATTGAAACATCAATTTGCAAGCTTTGCTTGCCGTGGCTTCGCCACATGCGACTTTGTCGCCAAATTGTGTTATAATTAGTTGGAATAAAATTTAAAAATAAAAGAAAACAGGTGGAGCAAATGAGCATAAGCGGAGCGATTTTTGATATGGACGGTACTTTGATTGACTCGATGCATGTTTGGTCGGGCATGAGTGGAATATACTTAAAATCAAAGGGAAAACAATATGATGCCGAGTTTGAGCGTGAAATCAAAGCCCTTTCGGTGATTGAGGGACTCAAAGCCTATGTAAAGCACTACGGGCTTGAAGAAACTCCCGAGCAAATGGCGGAGGACATGCGTGAGCTGATGCGCGAGTTTTACAAAAGTGAGGCTGCGCCCTTTGACGGAATAATAGAGCTGCTTGAACATTTTAAAGCCACGGGCGTTAAAATGTGCGTGGCAACGGCTACAGACACAGATCTTGCGGAAATTGCGCTTGCAAAATGCAATTTGAGACATTATTTCTCCGAGGTTTTTTCTTGCAAGCAAATCGGCAAGGGCAAAGGCTCGCCCGACATTTATCGTGCCGCACTTTCCCATTTGGGCACCGAAAAAAGCACTACATGGGTGTTTGAGGACGCTAAATATGCTGCAAAATGCGCAAAGGACGACGGATTCAATGTCGTTGGAATACATGACCATAGTGAACCGCTTACCGATACCATGGCAGAGTTTTGCGACATTTATGTCAAAGACAGAAAAGATATAATCGGGCATTTTACAAAATGAAAACCAAGATAGAATATAAAGAAAAGCACCGCAAAATTGCTTTGGCGAAGCAGGAAAATTTAGACGCATATATTGAGGCGTTTTACAGTTGTGATGATGAAATTAACTACTTTACAGGGTCAGAGGCGCATTATGAGGAGAGCAAGGTTAGGGAGTTTTATTTGCGCTGTATTGATGACGACAGCAGATATGATTTTTTGATTTTTGATAGCGATAAGATTATTGGTGAAGTTGTTCTAAATGAGATCGACAACATGGTCAAAAGCGCAAATTTCAGAATTTGCTTGTTTTACTCGGACTATTTAGGAAAGGGATTTGGCAGTTTTGCAACAAAATCCATTCTGGATTTCGGATTTAATCACTTAAAATTGCAGAGAATTGGCCTGGAAGTATTTTCTTTTAATGAAAGAGCGATAAAAACCTATGAAAATGCCGGTTTTGTACATGAAGGCAGACTAAGAAATGCCATAATGGACAAAAACGCATGCTATGCAGATATCATTTGCATGTCTGTTTTAAAAGATGAGCAAAAATAAGAAAGCAACATATTGACACTTTTTCAAGCGGTGTCAATATGTTGCTTTTTAGCAGTTAATTGTAACTTTTAGGGCTTCAGCTCATATCTCTTTTTGGCGTCAAGCAGGTTCATAAAGTCCTCGTCGCTCATCGGTCGCTCAAAATAATATCCCTGCACATAATCACAACCGAGCGATTTTAGCCAAACGGCTTGCGCATAGGTTTCAACGCCTTCTGCGACAACTTGCATGTCAAGATTTTTTGCCATGTTAATAATGTCGGTGACCACAACATTGCTCTTGCCACCTTGATCTTTAAGGTCGAAAAATGCTTTGTCAAGCTTTAGCACATCGGCATCAACCGCAGACAGCCTGTTGAGTGATGAAACCCCGGCGCCGAAGTCATCGATTGAAATGTAATAACCCAGCTTTTTCAGCTGTTTTACAACCGCTAAAAATCTCTCCGGGTCGGACTCAACTGCGCTCTCTGTAAGCTCAAACTCAATTTCGCTTGGCATTACCTTGTGGATATCCAAAATATCAGAAATTCTGTTGACAATGCCATCGGCAAGTATTGTGTGCGCTGACAGGTTGACCGAAATCCTCGGTGTGCCCCTCTTGCGGTAGACATCGCTTATGTCTTTGCAAACCAAGTCAAGTACATATAGGTCGAGAGAGGCGATAAATCCGTTTGCCTCAAAGACCGGAATGAACTCATCGGGATAAATTTTTCCGCCGAGCTTGGGATGCCAGCGAACAAGTGCCTCAACTCCGCCTATAGTGAGACTTTCAACATCAATCTTCGGTTGGTACTCAACTACGAATTCCTTGTCACTTAGCGCCTGCTCCATGCGGAAGGTGATATTGATTTTGTCCTCATACAGCTTGCGCATTTTGCTGTCAAACTCTGTAAAAGTTGTTTTATGCAATTGCTTTCCGCTAAGCCTTGCGCTGTCGGCATAGCCGATAATAGCTGTCGCCTTCTCCTTGTTATCGGTAATGTTTACACAACCGAAGCACAGGTTGACCTTGTATCTCTTGTTGATTGTGCTCTCGATTTTTGGCACTATATCGATTTTGTAAATTTGCTTAATTCCACCGCCGTCACCTTTTTTGCGCAATATCAAAAATTGATCGGCGGTTCTTCTGCAAATGATTGCGGAGGTGCCTTCAAGCGCTCGCTTTAAACCGTCGGCAATAGCGCAGATAAGCTCAGTTCCTCTTTCAGGACTAAAATGGGTATTGATGGTTTTAAACATGTCAATATCCATAGAAATCAACTCATATTCATTTGGCTTGGCATCGGCTAAAACCTCATCCAGCAGTTGCCTGAAACGAGGCAGTGCAACCAAACCGGTAAGCGGGTCTGTATTGTATGACTTTAGCAAGGCTTCTTTTTTCTTGATTTGTCCGTTTACATGTAGAATGATATAGCCTGCAGTTACAATTAAGAGGACAATTGCAAAATAGTACCAGTTGTCTTTAATAGTATCGGTAAGGGTCGGTTCATAGAAATGTTGTGAGGTATGGCGCATCAAAATTTCCTCGTAGGTCACTTGTGGCACATTGTCAAACATTACATTGAAAATCGGAACATAAGTATCGGCAATATCGTTTGAAATGCTAAATCGATAGCTAAGTTCAAAATCAGTGACAAAGGAATAGTGTTCAGCTTTTTTAAGATATGAGTTTGCATAGGTTGTTCCGCTCTCGGTAAAGACGGCCAGATCAATTACTTGGTTTTCATAATCGGTAAGCAGACTTTCAAATGTATCATAAAAGATTAATTCGTTTTCAGATGCGTATGCGGATAAAGCGTCAAAATCGCTGTATAGGTATTTCAGAATGCCTATTTTTGGTGAGGAAAGCAATATTTCAATGTTGCTGTCTAAAGCTATCGCTTTGTCTCTCGGCACTATTGCGAGCGTTGGCATTTGGTAGTAGCTCTGCGTAGGGGTAAAGTGCTGCTCAATATAATCTGAGTCACCAATAGCTGAAACTACAATATCACAATCACTTGGGATAGTGCTCGGGTCTGCCGCGACATATGGGTAATACTCAACGTCAAAACCATAAATCTCGACAAGCTCATTCATAAGGTCTATGATTGCTCCGGCCTCCACCCCTGCAGAGTCGGTGTATGATAAAGGTCTGTGCGCCAGCTCATATGCCACTTTAAATGGGCGCTGCCGCAAAAGCTCAATCTCAGTGGTTGTCAACCCTCGGTGGAACTGATGCAAGGAATCTGTACTGTACTTTTGGGCGAGATATTCAAAAAAATCTCCCTCTTGGGTGATAACGAGATGAAGCGCATCATTTATCGCATCCATCATTTCCTCGTTGCCGTAATTGGAAATCAAATAGGTTTGGCGTTTTTGCAGGTTAAGAACCATCTGATAATTTGATTCTATTTGATCAGAGGAATAGACCAAATAGTAATCGGCTTCAATTTCTCTGTAACTGGGAAGATCTCCCATTATATACTTAACGGAAATATTGTTTTCCGCTAAATAAGCGTCGAGCAATTGGTTGGCATAGTTGCCTTCATAAGTAGCGACGGTTGAACCGTCTATAATGCCCGGCTCATCGTATGGAAGGTTTACTTCTGATTTGGTAGCAAGGCTCATTTGAACGGCGTTAAAAGGAGTGTCGAGGTAAAGGTATTCGGACAGTCTTTCTTCGGTGCGAAAATAAAGACCGATTACATCGACCTCGCCACTTTTAAGTGCTTCAAAGATATCTCCTTTTACCTCGACAAACTCAAAGTTGAGGTCACTGACCTCCTCTATTTTTCTCATTACGTCATAACCGTAACCAACACTGCCAAAGTTGTCAATGTCAAATACCATATCGTCATTAGGATAATAGCCGACTTTTATAGGCTGATCTGAACTAAAGGCGTGTGCGGAAAAAGGCATGACAGTACATAGAACGAAAAATACCAGCAGTATCCCCGAAAATGTTTTAAACTTCACTTAATTACCCTCCGTTGCTAATTTACACTGTTTTGGTGTTTTGTCGTATTTTATTATATTTTGTCGAAACAGTCAATAGTTTTTTATTTTTTTTAAAATAATTGTGCATTTTTGTGATTGACTTGCAATTTCTTTGTTCGCATAATTATTCAATATATTTTTGAGAAAATTTGGATTAAATTCCATTAAATCTCTTAAAACGCAAAAAACAGAAAAATTCGATTTAACAGAATTAATAATTATTCGAATAATCTTTTTGTTTTACAATCGAAACTTTTTTCTCATTCGGTCAAAAAAATTACAAATTTGAAGAGAGTTTTTAAAACTGCAGAATTTTAAAAAGAAACGAATAGGTGAATTTGTAGTTTGTCTGATTTTTTGGCGTAACAAAAAAGACCTCCTGCAGTGGCTTGTTAGGCCACCACAGGAGATCTTTTTTATTGTAGGGTATAAAGCGCTGCTTAATTGTAAAGAGGGCGCTTGTCGCAAAGTTCGGTCACTCCTGCACGGATAGCATCTGCACTGCCTTCGAAATCCGAGGCGGCAAGCTTGATGAAATGTGCGATTTTGACCATATCCTCCTCAACCATACCTCTTGAGGTCGCCGCAGGTGTGCCTATGCGCACGCCGCTTGTGACAAAGGGGCTTTCGGGGTCGTTGGGGATGGAGTTTTTGTTGACGGTGATGTAAACCTCGTCAAGTCTGTGCTGAAGCTCTTTGCCGGTGATGCCAAAGTTTCTGACATCGACAAGCATAAGATGATTGTCGGTACCGCCGGAAATCAGGCGGAAGCCCTCTTTGATAAGCGCATCGGCAAGGGCAGCGGCATTTTTGACCACTTGCTGTTGATAAGTCTTAAACTCAGGTTTGAGCGCCTCACCAAAGCAGATAGCTTTAGCGGCGATAATATGCTCAAGCGGGCCGCCCTGTGTGCCCGGGAAAACAGCCTTGTCTATAGTTTTGGCCAGTTCTTTTTTGCACAAAATCAGTCCGCCACGTGGCCCTCTGAGGGTTTTGTGGGTTGTGCTGGTGACGATATCGGCATGGGGAACCGGGTTTGAGTGCAGTCCGGCGGCGATAAGGCCTGCAATGTGTGCCATATCCACCATCAAGGGAGCGCCGACATCGTGTGCGATTTCGGCAAACTTTTCAAAGTCAATCTCACGGGGGTATGCCGAAGCGCCGGCTACAATAAGCTTGGGCTTAGCCTCCTTGGCGCTTTTCCACACCTTGTCATAGTCAAGGCGCTCGGTTTGCTCGTCAAGGCTGTAAGGCACGACATTGTAATATGTTCCCGAAATATTTACCGGGCTACCGTGGGAGAGATGTCCGCCATGAGCAAGATTCATGCCCAATATGGTCTCGCCCGGCTTAACCATGGCAAAGTAAACGGCGTTGTTGGCGTTTGCGCCGGAGTGGGGCTGAACATTTGCATGCTCTGCGCCGAACAGCTCGCAAGCACGTTTGCGTGCGATGTCTTCGACCACGTCGACACACTCGCATCCGCCATAGTAGCGCTTGCCGGGATAACCCTCAGCATACTTGTTTGTCAGGCAGGTGCCCATGGCAAGCATTACAGCTTCGCTGACAAAGTTCTCGGAAGCGATAAGCTCGATGTTGCGGCGTTGTCTGTCATATTCACTGCGAATACCTTCACCCACCTCGGGGTCGAACGAGGATATGAAATCCATAGTTTTGTTTAACATTTGGGTTCGCTCCTTATCATTATTTATTGTTGCTTGGTATACTTTACAATCGGGTTGCGTGCCGCTGCCGTCTCATCAAGGCGAGAGACCGGCTTGTTGTGCGGAGTGCCTGTGAAAATCTCCGGGGTGTTTGCCGCTTCCTGCGCAATTTGTAGCATAACATCGGCAAAATCGGCCAGCGTTTCGGGTGACTCTGTTTCGGTGGGTTCAATCATCATTGCCTCCGGTACGTTGAGCGGGAAGTAGACGGTCGGCGGATGATATCCAAGCTCAATCATGCGTTTTGCCATATCAAGAGTGGTAATTCCGTTGGCATTTTTTTGGCGCATTCCCGACAGTACAAACTCATGCATACAAGCCGGGTGGTCATAAGGCAGATCAAAGGCACCCTTTAGACGACGGCACAGATAATTTGCGTTTGCCACCGCTGTGTTGGAAACTTCATCAAGCCCTTCGGCGCCGTGTGCCATAATATAGGCATATGCACGAACCAATACGGCGAAATTGCCATAGAAGGAACGGCACTGGCCGATCGATTTCGGGCGAGCATAGTCGGCATAGAACATCTCGCCTTTTTTCTCGATAAGCGGAGAGGGGAGATAGGGGACAAGGTGCTCCACAACGCCGACAGGGCCACTTCCGGGGCCGCCGCCACCGTGGGGTGTGGAGAAGGTTTTGTGCAAATTGAGGTGAACAATGTCAAAGCCCATTGCAGACGGTGTGCTCTTGCACAAAATAGCATTTGCATTTGCTCCATCATAGTAGAGCAGTCCGCCTGCGGCATGTATCATGTCTGCCGCTTTTTTGATATTTGTTTCAAAAAGGCCGAGTGTGTTGGGGTTTGTAAGCATCATTCCGGCGGTGTCTTCGCCGAGTGACGCCTGGAGAGCGTCGAGGTCGACAAGCCCGTCCTCGCCCGATTTTATCGTTTTAATGTCAAAACCGCAAACCGCCGCAGAAGCGGGATTTGTGCCGTGCGACGAGTCGGGCACGATGATAACTTTGCGCTTTGTGTCGCCACGCTCTCTGTGATAGGCCGCCATAATCATAAGGCCGACAAACTCACCGTGTGCACCTGCCGCTGGTTGCAAAGTAAAGCGACTCATACCCAGCAAAGAGGACAGCACTTTGTCAAGATTGTAAAGCAGTTCAAGGCTACCTTGAGCGTCCTCTGTATCTTGATATGGATGCATGTTTGCAAAGCCGGGCAAACGTGCGGCATCTTCATTTACCTTTGGGTTATATTTCATTGTGCACGAGCCAAGCGGATAAAATCCGTGGTCAACACCGTAGTTGAGCTGTGACAGGTTTGTAAAATGCCTAACGACATCAAACTCACCGCACTCGGGCAGATCAAGCTCGCTTTTGCGCAGATTTTCATTGCCGAGCACATCGCCGATCGAGGCAGTGGGAACATCGCTCTCGGGGAAAATAAAGCCACGTCTGCCGGGACGGCTCATCTCAAAAATCAATTTACTCATATTTCAGCCATCCTTTCCGCAAAAGCGTCTATTTCGCATTTTGTGCGTTGTTCGGTAACGGCAAGAAGCATACAACCGGACAACTCCGGATAGTGCTTGCCGAGGTCGTAACCGCCGATGAAACCGTGCTGTTTAAGGGTTGCATTTATTGTCTCGGGGTCTGCATTTTTACAGCGAACGGCAAACTCACGGAAATAAGGCGAGAAAAAGATTTGCTCAAATTTGCCTGTGCTGAGCAGTTTGTCCTTCAAATATGCCGCTTTGCCGACCGATTGCTGTGCACACTCTTTGAGGCCGACCGGGCCGACCAGCGATAAATAAATGGTCGTCGCCAGTGCACAAAGTGCTTGGTTTGAGCAGATGTTGGAGGTTGCCTTTTCACGGCGGATATGTTGCTCTCTCGCCTGTAGTGTCAGAACAAAAGCCCTGCGACCTTCGGAATCGACCGTCTGACCGGCAATGCGTCCGGGCAGTTTGCGCATCAGCTTAGTTGTGCAAGAAATAAATCCGCAGTACGGGCCACCGAAGGACATTTTAAGGCCGAGAGGCTGAGTTTCGCCGATGGCGATGTCAAAGCCACATTCGCCCGGTGTTTTAAGCAGTGCCAGCGAAAGGGGATCGACACATGCCACCGCAAGTGCACCTGCGGCATGTGCGGCGCTTGCGACTGCTTCCATATCCTCGACAACGCCGAAGAAATTGGGTGAGCTGACATAAACACCGGCAATTTCGCTCAAATCGGGCAGTACAATTTTGCCGGTTTCGGGATCATACGGTGCTTCTAAAACTTCAATTCCTGCAAATTGTGCATATGTCTTTACCGTAGCACGGAGCTCGGGGTGCATCGAGGCGGCGAGCAAGATTTTTTTGCGCCTTGTCTGTGAGGAGCACATATACATAGCCTCGGCAGCCGCAGTTGCGCTGTCATACAGGCTTGCATTTGACACATCAAGTCCGGTCAGATTGCAAATCATGGTCTGGTATTCAAACACGGCCGTCAATGTTCCCTGCGAAATCTCGGGTTGATACGGCGTGTAAGCGGTAAAAAACTCTTGGCGCAGAAGCATATGGTTGATAACCGACGGGACATAATGGTCATAAACGCCGGCGCCCAAGAAGGAGGGCTTGTCACCAGCGGGATTGTTTTTTGAGGCGAGCTGTGACAAATGCGCCATTAGCTGACTTTCGGTCATCGCCGGGGGCAGATCGGGAAGTTCTTTTAGGCGAACTTCTGAGGGGATGCAGTCAAAAAGTGTCTCGACACTGTCAATGCCGACGCTTTTGAGCATCTGTTCGCGCTCGGAAGCTGTTTGAGGTATGTATCTCATATAAGCTTACCTGTGCCTTTACTGTGCGCAAAAAGCGGTGTATGCGTCTGCGTCCATAAGGTCGTCAAGCTCTGCTGTGTTTGACATTTCGATTGCAAATAAAAAGTTACCGTAAGCGTCCTCGTTGACATTTTGCGGTGCATCGGCAAGATCTTCGTTTACCTTACATACCGTGCCCGAAAGGGGTGAGTAGACATCGCTTGCCGCCTTGACACTCTCAAGCACGGCGACGGCATCGCCAATTGAAACCTCTGTGTCAGTTTGGCCACAGTCTACAAAGACAAGATCGCCCATTGCATCTTGTGCGTGGTCGGTGATGCCGACATAAGCGACATTGCCCTCAACCTTGATCCACTCGTGATCTTTTGAATAACGAAGCCCTGCTACTACCTTGCTCATTTTTGTTACCTCCGAAAAAATTATTTATTTGGATTTTTTATAAAACGGTGTTGGGATAAGTGCGGCAGGCTCCTGCTTGCCACGAACCGAGATGGTATATTGCCCGTCTGCGGGGGCGTTTGCGTCAACACAGGCGAGAGCAAGATTTTTGCCGGTCGTCGGTGATGGCGAGCCGGTAGTTACAAAGCCGACTTTAATGTCATTTGCAAAAACCTCATATCCTGCTCGTGCGACACCCTTGCCCAAAAACTCAAGCCCGATTTGCTTTCTGCTTTGCGGTTTTGAAAGTTGTTCACAGCCGATGAAACCACCCTCTTTTTGGGTTTTGACAAAAAAGCTCAGGCCGGCTTCAAGCGGATTTATTTCATCAGAAATCTCATGACCGTAAAGGGGGAGTCCGGCCTCAAAACGCAGTGTGTCACGGGCGCCCAGACCTGCCGGTTTTGCACCGTGCTTTAAAAACAAACGCCAAATTTCGGGAGCGTGTTCGCTCGGCATATATACCTCAAAGCCACGCTCACCGGTGTAGCCGGTCTTGGAAATAATACAGCGAGTGCCATTTAGCTCAAACATGCCTGTGCCGAAAAATGGAAGTGCATTTGCCTCGTCCATACCTGCGTCTGTCATGATTTGCGCCGCTCCCGGGCCTTGAAGTGCAATCTGTCCCCATTTGTCGGAAACATGTGTGACGGTAATTCCCTCGGGCGCATTTTTGGAAACCCACTCAAAATCCTTGTCATCATTTGCGGCATTGACCACCAGCAATATGCTGTCATTTTCGTGCGGATAGACCAACAAATCATCAACACAAGTGCCGTTTTCATAGCACATAGGGGTGTAAACAGCACGTCCTTGCTTGACTTTTGATATGTCGTTTGTCATCAGGTGAGAAACAAAGTCGTAAGCCCCCGGGCCCTCGATCAAGATTTCTCCCATGTGCGACACATCAAACAGCGAGGCCGCTGTGCGGGTGTGATTGTGCTCGGCAATGATGCCGGTGTACTGCACGGGCAACTCCCAGCCGTTGAAATCGACCATTTTGCCGCCTGCGGCGACATGCTCGTCATAGAGCGGCGTTTTTTTTGTGCTCATTGCGAAACCTCCGATTTTTTTGAAAATTCGGTCAAAAAAGCGACCCCTTTACAGCACAGCTGAAAAAAAGGTCGCCCGCTCTGTTGATTTACCTGAGAGATTCCGGCAAAAGCCGTTGCTCCTTCGGCGACCATAAGGTCTTTTCAGAGTTTGGTCTGCAGCGGTCCTTTTGCCTGAAAGTTTCGCGTTTTGCCATGACCACAGCAAAACACTTACATCTTCGGCGGCACTAAAATCGTGCTCTCTTCCGCAAGCTTCATTCCTATTGATTTGTCGTTAAATACAATATAACAACAAGTTTGCAAATTGTAAATAGCAAAAATAAAATTAATTTTTAAACTGCACAATTACAACGAAGTAATTTTAGACAATATGACCAAAAGAGTTTTTGTAAAAGGTGAAAACTCGAAAATTCACTCAATATTTCTGCAAAAGTGCCTGTTTTACATCCCATAAATCTTGTGAAAGGTCAACATAATAGGGGTGGGGGTTGTCAAAACGCATAACCTCACTCCAAAGCATGGACATTTTGTCGGCGCAATACTGCCTGATTTCCTCTATATCACGGGGCTTGTGCACACAAACTCCATTTTCAAAAAGAGGCACTTGTAATTGTTCAACGGTAAAATCGGTCAGAGTGCGCTTTTTCCATGTGTGCGTCGGATCAAAGATGGTATATGGTTTTGAACAGTCGATAATTTCGTCACGCAAAGTCAGAACATCGGCAATATACTTGCCGTCTGCACCATTTCTAAGTCTCCACAGTCGTTTAAAGTGGGGGGTGGTGATTTTACCGACATTTTCGCTCTTTTTAATCTTGGGAATAACATTGCCCTGTGCATCTTCAATGGCAGTCAACTTGTACACTCCGCCGAAAACAGGTGCGCTTTTTGCAGTGATAAGGCGCTCGCCCACACCGAACAGGTCTATGCAGGCACCTTCCATAAGCAGTTGTCGGATGGTGAACTCGTCAAGCGAGTTGCTGGCCATTATTTTGCAGTCGTGCAGGCCTGCATCGTCAAGCATTTTCCGTGTGCACTTGCTGAGATAAGCAAGGTCGCCCGAGTCAAGGCGAACGGCACGAAGCCGCTGTCCGAGCGGCTTAAGCACCTCTTTTGCAATGCGAATGGCGTTTGGCACTCCGCTTTTCAGCACATTGTAAGTGTCGACAAGTAGCGTGCAAGAGGAGGGATAAACCTCGGCATACGCACGGAAAGCATCGTACTCATTATCCCACATTTGCACCCAGCTGTGCGCCATGGTTCCAAAGCTCGGAACGCCAAAGTCGATGTCGGAAAGCACACAGGAGGTACCTGTAGCGCCTGCGATATAGGCTGCACGTGCACCGAGTACAGCACCTTGCACACCCTGTGCCCTGCGTGTGCCAAATTCGACTATAGAACGACCGTCGGCCGCTCGTACCATTCGGCTTGCCTTTGTAGCTATCAAGCATTGATGATTGATGGTGAGAAGCAACATGGTTTCGATAAACTGCGCCTGCATTACAGGACCTCTCACTGTGACAATAGGCTCGCCGGGGAAAATCGGGGTGCCTTCGGGGACAGCCCAAACATCACAGGAAAATTTAAACTCTTTGAGATAAGTCAAAAACTCCTCACAAAAAATGCCCTTGCCCCGTAAAAACTCAATGTCCTCATCGTAAAAGCAGAGGTCATTTAAATAATCGACAAGCTGTTCAACTCCAGCCATAATAGCATATCCGCCGTTGTCGGGTATGCTGCGGAAAAACATGTCAAAATAGGCGACGGTATCGGCAACATTACTTTTCAGATATCCGTTCGCCATTGTGAACTCATAGAAATCGGCGAGCATGGTAAGATTTTTGGAAACATTCATAAAATGACCCTCTTTTCGGTGGTTTTACACTAAAAAATCACAGATTTGCACTTTTATATTAAGTATAACACAAAAAAAATAAATTTCAATAACCTATTGCATTACACAAGATATAGTGCTATACTATGTAAGCGAACACCACAATTGGGCAGATATACAATATTTTGATTTTATATACGATGGAGGAAGAAACATGGCTATTACAGATTTGAGCAAAAATGCGATAGAGGTGCTAAGTCGCCGCTATTTGGCAAAAGATGAGCACGGAAAGCTCATTGAAACACCCGAACAACTTTTCAGGAGGGTGTCTGACAATGTTGCAAAGGCCGATTTAGAATTTGACAAAAAGGCAGATGTAAGTGCAATCAGTGACGAGTTTTTTGAGCTTATGACCAGCCAAAAGTTTCTTCCCAATTCGCCCACTTTGATGAATGCCGGCCGTCCGCTCGGCCAACTTTCGGCATGTTTTGTTTTGCCGATAGCCGACACGATGGAGGACATCTTTGAGGCGGTTAAAAATGCCGCTTTGATACATAAATCGGGCGGTGGCACCGGATTTTCCTTCAGCCGTTTGCGCCAAAGCGGAGCTACCGTTAAATCGACCGGCGGTGTTGCCTCAGGTCCGGTCAGCTTTATGCGCGTTTTCAACATGGCGACCGAAGCGGTTAAACAGGGCGGAACACGCAGAGGCGCAAATATGGGTATTTTGCGTGTTGACCATCCCGATATTGAGCAGTTTATAAACTGTAAAAAGGACAATGCAGACATAACAAATTTCAACATCTCGGTCGGAATTACCGAAGCATTTATGAAAGCGGTGCTGGCCGGTGAGGATTACGATATAGTAGATCCCAAGACAAAGAGTGTTGTCGGCAGAAAGAACGCAAAAGAGATATATGATACCATCGTTGAAGCGGCATGGCACAACGGTGAGCCGGGAATTATCTTCCTCGACAGACTCAACAGGGACAATGTCGTTCCCTCGCAGGGCGAAATTGAGAGCACAAATCCGTGCGGTGAGCAACCGCTACTGCCTTTTGAGAGCTGTAATCTCGGGTCGATTAACCTTGTCAAAATGCTCAAAAAGCAAGGAGATGGCTGGCAAATTGACATGGCGCTTTTGGAAAAGACGGTTGCGCAAGCTGTGCATTTCCTTGACAATGTAATCGAAGTCAACAATTATCCGATTAAAAAAATCGGAGAAGTTACAAAGGAAACACGCAAAATCGGCCTCGGTGTAATGGGATTTGCCGACATGTTGCTTTACCTCGGGATTGCATATAATTCCGATGAGGGCGTCGCCATGGGCGAGCAAATAATGAAGACAATAAATGAGGCAGGACACAAAGCGAGTGAGCAACTTGCCAAAAAAAGAGGTGCTTTTCCGCTGTTTGGCGAGAGCATTTTCAGTGGACAAGCAGAGCGCAGAAACGGCACGGTTACCACCATTGCACCGACAGGCACAATCAGTATGTTGGGCGGATGCAGTTCAGGCGTAGAGCCGATATTTGCATATGTGTTCATCAGAAATGTCATGGACGGCACCGAACTTATCGAGGTTAACCCTGTACTTCTTGAAACCCTTAAAAGAAGGGGAATTTACAGCGAACAGCTTATGCGCCGCATAGCTGAGGAGGGTACCATAGCCCACATAAATGAAATCCCTGCCGACATCCGCAAGGTATTTGTCTGTGCCCACGATGTTGCCCCGGTATATCACACCAAGATGCAAGCGGCTTTCCAGCGCCATACCGACAATGCCGTTTCAAAGACGGTAAACTTCCCGAGTACAGCAACCAAAGAGGAAGTGTCCGATGTTTATATGCTTGCCTACAAAGAGGACTGCAAGGGAGTCACCATATATCGTGACGGTAGTCGTGACGGTCAGGTGCTCAACATCGGTAAGGTCAGCGGAAAGCAGGAAGCTCAAGCCGGCCCGGTGGAGATTTCACCGAGACCGAGGCCGACAATTACACAAGGCTTTACAGAGCGTGTGAAAACCGGTTGCGGAAACCTTTATATAACGGTTAATTACGATGAAAACGGCATTTGCGAAGTGTTTACCAGCACCGGAAAAGCGGGCGGATGCCCAAGCCAATCGGAGGCGGCGGCAAGGCTTGTCAGTGTTGCACTTAGAAGCGGTATGAATGTTTCGGAGATTTATGACCAACTCAAGGGTATCAGATGCTCGTCGACCATTCGCCAGCAGGGAATGAGCTGTACCTCTTGCCCGGATGCGATTGCGAAAATTGTTGCAAAAGTGGATAAATACATAAAAGAAGGTAATATGGCACCGCAAATGACAGCTGAAACAACCACTCCTATAAAAGCCGATGCTCCCGCAGGGAATACCGACGGTATGCACTATTGTATAGAGTGCGGCTCAAAGCTCGAGCATGAAGGCGGCTGTGTCGTCTGCCGTAGCTGTGGATTTTCAAAGTGCGGATAAACTGTATTTAAACAAGCAAAACCACCGGTTACGCCGGTGGTTTTTTGTGCAATTTAGCAGAAATGAAAAGTGTATTTTTGGCAATAT
>CAYJAS010000025.1:0-17969 GCA_964367895.1 uncultured Oscillospiraceae bacterium
CCGTGCGTGCAGAGAACAAAGAAAACGGCGTGCAGTTTAGCTTCTGTCTTCCAAAAGAGACGGCATAATCAAAGAGCATCCTTACCTCTTTAAACTTGTGTTTTATCGGTGCCAAAAAATGTTGCTATTATCTCGACTGCCAATTAGTTGCACTAAAAAACTCTTGCCTTGAGATTTTTTATATGATATACTCATTTTGTTAATTAAATATTGTGGAAATCGGTCATCACTTTCGCACACAAGAAAGTGATGTAAATGGAATGGGGTGTAACTCCCCTGCGTTGCCGGCGCTGTAAGTGTGAGACTCTGCCGAAGCATTGATGTTCAATGTGAAGCGAAAGCTTGCCACTGTAAACATAGGTTTATGGGAAGGTAGGACAGAGGCGTAAGAGTGTTTTTTACTCTATAACACGAGCCAGAAGACTTGCGGATTTCTTTTTACACACAGTAGGAATAGCTGTGTGTTCGAGTGTACATATACGGGTGCACCGATTTTGTTATGCAAAATCGGTGCATTTTTTTGTGTGAAATAAAAGAAAGTGAGGGTAAAATCAGCTATCTGTACACCGGATTTACCACTTTAAAAAACAATTTTGGAGGTAATTTTAAAAATGAAAATTAAAAATGCGAAAAGATATCTTTCGCTGATTTTAGCACTTGTGATGGCGGTCGGCGTTGTTTTTCCGACCTCGCTACCGTCTTATGCCGAAGAGAACGGCGATATCACCGTTTATGTCACTGTAAGCAACAAAGGGCAAATACAAGACGACAAAAATGGACTCGCTCTGATGAACAGGCCGATGACAATTCCGTCAGGCTCTCTCGCCATTTCTGCCGTCAAGACGGCACACGAGCAATTTCATGCAGACGGTGCAGGTTCTTATGATGAAGGGTACAATTTTTTCTCAAAATTCTGGGGTGAGGTGACCTATAACGCCGGCTATGCGGTAAACGGCAATACCGTCAACAATCCGGCGGAAGACACGATTTCTGACGGCGACTATCTTGATCTGTATATATATGAAGACTGGCAGTCGGATATTTATGCCGGCTTCGAAACTCGCTTTTATACTGTTGAGGGTGGACATGCTGTTTCGGTAGAACTCGGTAGCCGAGATGCTTTCGGCAGCGATTTTACTCCGTTTCAGGGAGCTTCGATATATTACGGAACATCAATCCCCGACACAGACAGCGGCAGAGTGACAGATGAAAACGGCCAAGCAACCTTATATTTCCCGAATGAAGGCACATATTACCTGATGGCACAAAAAGACGGTGCCGATATAATCCCTACCGTTGCCACCGTAATCGTAACCGGCAATGTCGATGCCGGTGCCGTTGTTGCAAGCGATATAGAGTCCCTTAGCTTTGACGATATCAAAGGGGAAAACAGCTCACCTGACAGCGTAAAGTCAAACCTTGTTCTGCCAAGCATCGGCGTAAGCGGAAAAAGCGAAATTACATGGAGCAGTAATAAGGAAAACTCAATAAGCAATAGCGGTGTGGTCGTCCAACAAGGCAGCGAAGGACAAGACCAAACTGTTACTTTGACTGCGACCGTTACATATGGCGATGAGAGTGACAGCAAACAGATGACCGTCACTGTGCCAAAAGATAGTCGCACCGATGCCGAGATTTTAGATGCAAAACTGACGGCGGTCGAACTGCCTACCGAGCTTGAAGCGCAGCAATATGAAGGCGATCAATTGAAAGACACAAATGTTGTTGATATGCTTAAGGCGTATTTGTCGGACGGCACAATTGCCATTGAAAGTACGGTTATTTCCAGCAATAGTGCAATAGCTACAAATGGCACAATCGCCTATGGTGAAAGCGAAATACAAGGCGAGGTGACTTTCACTCTCCGCTTTGGCACGGCAAGCAAAACAATAACCCTTCCACTCATTGTTCCCGCAAAGACGCCGAGCAAGCAAGAGGCATATGACGCAAGCTGGCTGACTGCGCAGTGGTTGATTGACAGCAATTCCCTCTACCCCAACACTGCACTTAACAATATAAAATCGGGCTTTGAATTGCCCAGCGAGGACCCGGAGGGGTATTATACCGAAATCTCGTGGCAGTCGAGCGACGAAGATGTAGTTAAAATAGCAAGCTATACAACAAACGGAAATTATCCGATTACCGTTAGGCGACCGACAGTCGGTCAAGATGATGCACAAGTGATATTAACCGCCACAATAGAAGGCGGAATTTATTGGGATTACGGCATGTCCCCTCCCGGCCCAATGCCTGAAAATGCCGGCACAAAGACCTTTGAAGTCACCGTCCCTGCGGTCACCCAAGAGGAGCAAGCGGCGGCGCAGATTATGCTTAATGAGGCGATAAACCTGTACTCGCTCGACGGTGTTACCGTGCGTGGGACAGAAAAACTTGCCGATTTAAAGGCGCTTACTTATCATATAAATGACATTCCGCTAAACTGGAATTATGTCGATGATCACCCCGATTTTGACGAACAGTACCGAGAAATTGAAGTGCTGTGGAGCACGACAAACCCGGGATTTAAGGACGGAAAAATTTCCTCCGGTGCTGAGGTCATGCGCACAAATGACGATCAAATCGGCAAGATTATTTTGACTTTAAATTACAACGGCGCAACGGCGAGCACAGAGTGGGACACGGTCATCAAGGCGCTTACGGTAGATGGCATTATAGATGAAGTCGCACAAACTTTGGTCGAGATAATTGAAGATGAAAATGATGGCAACATTGTTTGGATGCTGCCTGATATCATGGCGTATGAAGGTGCAAGCGGCATTGAGATACTGACCGAGGATCAGCAAACAGCAGCGCTGTATTACCTGATAAACAAGGCGGAAAGTATCAGCTCTGCCGGTGACTTGAGCAAATATATTATTGCCATAAGCTCACTCGGCTATGATGCAAGTGATATCACTTTGGAAAACGGAACAAAGCTTGATCTCGCAGGCAAGCTAACCGCCATGGTAGACGCTGAAAACTCTGCTGTCAAAAGTCAATATACCATCGGCTATGTAATTTTGGCGCTGCAACAGGACGACAAATACGCTACAGATGAGCAGATGCAAAAACTTGTCGCCTGGACGATAGAACAAAAGGACGCTTGGCAGAGCACTTCATGGGGAACCGACAGCATGACCCCCATAATGCTTGCCCTTGCGCCATACTACAATAGCAATGCCGAGGTCAAGGCGGCGATTGAGCAATCGCTTACAAAGCTTAAAGCGTATCAAGCCACTCAATCCGACGGTGGTCTGGGAAATGCCGCCTCAAGCGGCCTTGGCATCGCCGCCGTTGCCGCTTTGGGCATTGCCCCGGACAAGCTTGAAAACGAAGGAAGCAGCCTGACAGATGCACTGATAAGCGAAAGCAATTATGACATTAAGACCGCAAAATTCCTGCCGACAAACAACAATTTCGCCACCGAGCAAGGCTTTAGAGGGCTTGTCGCCGCCTATGGTATAGCCGATGATGCAACCGCCGAGATCGATACAAGCAAGAGTTTTAGGCTATATGATTTCAGTGGCATTACAAAGCAGCCGGCTATTGAAAATGAGCCGGGACATTGTCTTGTCAGCTTTGAAACAACCCCGACAAATGCTACAATTACTCTAAAACACGGAGAGAAAGTAATAGACCCCGTGGGTGAATATTTTGAGCTGACCGCAGGGCAGTATAGCTACACGGCACAAGCCGTCGGATATAACACATTGAGCGGCAGTTTTGAAATCACAGACGAGCAGGTTTCGGCAGAAATTCCTTATACAATTACTCTTTCTTTGAGTATTTCTAATCCAACTGGCGGCGGAAATGACGACATCACCGTAAAATTTTCCTTGCTCGGTATTGACCAGCATGACGATGAGCGATCCTTTATATACTCAGAAAATCCCAGCTACTACAGCGAATGGATAAGCGAGAAGCGCTATGATATTTCTGAAAAATCAACGGTATTTGAACTGTTTGAACAAGCTCTGAACACTGCGGACATTGAGTTTGAGGGCTCAAACGGATATGTTAGCGAAATTGACGGTCTGTCCGAGCTTGAGCGAGGCCAAAACTCCGGCTGGCTATATCTTTTAAACGGCACACGAGTTGAGGTTTCAATGGCCGAGCAACAGCTCAAAGACGGCGACAGTGTCATTGTGTTTTTCACCGACAACTACACCGCTGAGCAGGGCGAAAATATGGGCAATTCGGGCGACAATTCCGACGATGATTCGCAAGTAGACATCGGCGACAACGAAACTCCGCTCACCGATGCCCCCGCACCCTTTGAGGGCAAGTACAGTGATCTTGAGCCGGAAGACTGGTTCTACGAGGCGGTCAAGTATGCTTATGACAACGGCATCATGGGCGGCACAAGCGCCGGTGAGTTTTCACCGCTTGACACGACGAGCCGCGCGATGGTATGGACAATGCTGGCACGCATGGACAATGCCGAGACCGAGGGCGGAGCGATGTGGTACAGCTTTGCACAGACTTGGGCGATGGAAAATGAGGTGTCCGGCGGTAGCAACCCGGACGAAAGCATCACCCGTCAGGAGTTTGTCACCATGCTTTACCGCTACGCAGGTAGCCCTGCACTGACGGCAGGACAGCTCGACTTCAGCGATGCCGAAGCGGTTTCCGATTGGGCTTGGGACGCCATGGTCTGGGCAACGGCAGAGGGTATAATCACCGGCAAAGAAAACAACACCCTCGACCCGACCGGCACCGCAACCCGTGCAGAAATCGCAACAATGCTCATGAGATTCATGATGAAATAAGCAGAAATATGTTTAAAAACAGCAGAGGCTCTCGCCTCTGCTGTTTTGTTTTTCACCGTTTAAAATTTTATAAACAAAGAAAATTTTTTTAAACTTTGTTATCCCTTTAGATCAAACCTATTTGGGTTGAGCGACTGCACGGCAGGCAGTTCACTTTTGCCGTTTACAATCAAATCGGCAACAATTTTGCCGGTAACCGGTGCAAGGCAGATGCCATCTCCCTCATGCCCTGCCGCCATGAAAAAGCCTTCAACTCCATCTACAAAGCCGACGAGTGGTTTACTGTCGGGCGGATAGGGGCGCACGCCACCCATAGCCCTTATAATATTCATGTTCTCAAGTCCCGGCATCAAGCGGACGGCATTTGCAAGCAGTTCACGGAGCCCCTCCTCGGTATTTTGGACATTGTACCCTGTAAACTCACGGGTCGAGCCGAACAAAATATTTCCCTTTTGCGATTGGGTAACCGCTATACCGATGCCAAGCTTTGCCGCAGCGGAATTGTCACCCGCCAGCGTTTGCGGATTGTGCTTTGCGACGATATATCTGGCATTTAGCACCCCTTTTTCAATATATCTCGGCACCGCTTCGGTTATGTAAACCTGCCCTCTGCGCGGTTTTATCGGTATATTAAGCCCGATTTTGCTTGCGATCTGCGGAGCCCATGCGCCGGCGGCATTTATAACTATGTCGGCGTAAAAATCACCGGACGGTGTCTTAACCCCAACTACCTTGCCATTTTCGGTTATCAAATCCTCAGCCGGGGTGAAGGGCATGAGTTGTGCGCCCAGCTTGTGTGCCGCTTTGCTAAAGGCGAGATTTACCTTAAATGGGTTTACTCTGCCGTCGGCTGTGCTGTAGGTTGCCGCAACAATTTGCTCGGTACTTATCCCACGCTGAAGCTTTTTTGCATCCTGCTTGTCGACAATATTTACATCAAGCCCGAGAGCACGCTGTTTTTTTACGATTTCGGTCATTATTTCAAGTTCTGTGTCATTTTCTATCAAAATTACCGCACCCGGCTGATGATATTCTATATCCTGCGAAAGCTCTGCCGTAAGATTTTTGTACATCTCAATGCTGTGCAGTGCAAGAGTGAGATGTTCATTGGGCGCTTTGGACTGTGCAATAACCATCTGATCGCACGAGCCACTTGCGCCGGCGGAAAAATAGTCCTTTTCTATCTGCAGCACCTTTTTCCCTGCCTTGCTGAGATAATAGGTTATCGACGAGCCTATCAGGCCACCGCCTATTACAATTACATCTGTTTTCATAGCTTTTCCGCCTCTCCGACTGCTTTCATATCGCCCACTTTAACCATTCTAACGGGAAAACGATAGGGCGAGTGCCGGTTGCAGAACAGCTCGGGCATAACTTTGCGCTCGCTGAGCATACGCTCTATATTTTTTCGGCAAATCATGCCCTGACAAACCCCCATGCCTGCGTTTGTTTCAACCTTTACGGCGGTCAGGCTGGCAGCGCCCTCATCAATGGCTTTAATTATCTCTGCAAGTGTGACCTCTTCACAGCGACACACATAGATTTTATCTGCATTTTCCATCACATAACCTCCGTTTTTATAATCGAGCGCACTGACATGGCGTGAGCTTTTGGAACCTTTGCATAAACCACCGCTGTGTGGTCAAATGCCGTACTCGATATCACCTTTGCGACTGCTCCGTCGCAGATATACTTGCCCTCTCGATCTGAACAGGCTACTATTGCATCAACGGTCGGAAGGGGTGTATATTCATAAGGAAATCCGACAAGAGCACTGTCCTCACTGTGGTTTATATCAACAATGAATATGGCAAGCCCCGGGCATTTTGCGGCGCAAATTCCGCATCCGTTGCATTTTTCTCCGTCAAGCTTTGGAAGATCGGTTATATTTTCTCCGATTTTGATGGCTCCGCGTGGGCAGGCAATCTCGCACGGGTTGCACGGGATCTGCTGAACGCACTCTAAAATTGCGACGGCACCCTTGCTCATGCGTTGGTCATCGGGCAACATTCCGAGCTCTATAAGCTGTGATAGTGATACTGCTCCGCTGTATTTTACATCATCTCTATTGCTGACCATCGCTTTTGCCCTCCTCGTAAAATCTGTTTACAATCAGTTTTTTCGCATCAAATCGCTTTTGTCCGAACTGCCCCGAGCGCAATTCATCAAGTCGCTTTTGCACCGGCACAATTTGCTCTTGTGCTTGTGCCTCTGTCAAATATCCCAAAGAGGTAGCCGCCGCAATTCCGGCAAGCTTGCCCTCTTCCATTGCACTGCTGGCCTCCTCAACTCCAGTGATATCGCCGGCGACATAGACCAAATCGTTTGTCGTGCACATCTTTTCATCATGCTGTACAACCGCACCTCCGAGCACCGCAATGTCAGTCAACTTGCACCCACCGAGCGCGGCGAGTTCTACCATTGGCGTCAGTCCGACAGCAAGACACACCGTGTCTGCGTCTAAAGTTTTTTCACTACCGGGTATTTTTTTGAAGTTTTGGTCAAGTGCTACAATTTCAACCCCTTGTACTTCATCTTCACCAAATGTTCGATTTATCGTATGTGACAGATAGATCGGCACACCGGCTCTGCGCAGTTTCCCTGCATGCACCGCATATCCGCCTATACTGTCGCTTGCCTCTATTAATGCGACCACCTGTGCGCCGGCCTGCATAAGCTGATAAGACACGATAAGCCCGACATTGCCCGAGCCAACCATAACAACCTTTTTACCGGGCAGTACCAAATGCTCATTTATCATGGTCTGAGCCGCACCTGCCGTCAGCACACCGGGCAAAGTACTGCCCTCAAAGAAAATTGTATTTTCCGAAGCACCTGTAGCCAAAATTATCTTTTTGGCCTTTAGCTTACATGTTCCGCTATCGCTTCCGTAAAGGGCGGTGCCGTCCTCCCAGATACCGTAAACAGGATACCTGAGTTTCACTTCAACCCCAAGCTGTTTTGTTTGGTTAAGCAGTTCATTTCCTATGTCATACCCTCTCACACCGGCTTTGTGTTCACTTGAGCCGAAAAACTTGTGGATTTGTTTAAAGAGCTGTCCACCGGGCTTTGCGTTTTCATCTATAATGGTCACGCTCGCCCCGAGACGAGCGGCCTCTATCGCCGCGCAAAGACCGGCCGGTCCGGCGCCGACCACCAAAATATCAACCGTTTCAATTTTATTCATCAATTTTGTCCTCCCATGCTCCGAGGCCATGCTGTGTTTTCACTTCCATGCCCTGCCTCACAATTGCCGTGCAGGTTTTGATATTCGGTACGCCGTCGACAATCATTTTGCAGTCATTGCATCTGCCGATGCCGCAAAACACACCTCTCGGCGTTTGTTTTTTAGCTGTGTAACGCATTTTTCTTATGCCCGCTGCATGCAGTGCAGATGCAATCACTTCGCCGCTCACTGCGCCGATCTTTTTACCATCCACGATAATAAATATATCTTCGCATCTTTCGTCACCTAAAATTGGGTGATTAGTTACTCTCATAGGTAATACCTCCGTTTATTAATTTAGACAAAAGCGACATGCCAGGTAAATAGCCGGGCATGCCGCTTTTAATGAAAGAGAAGTAAGCTTAACTTTTTTGCAACTTTGCACTACGCCTTTTGAAAATGTAAAGCACGGCAAAAGCGGCAACGCCGACGGCGGTTATAATAAGGCTCTCCTGCATTGTAACTACGACGATTGCGCCAAAGGCAATTCGCTCAATTATATTGATTTTGCTCTCGACATGCCCTTGAAGCACGATGGCAAGGGCGTAGCATATTACAAACCCACCCACCCAAGTGGCAAGGGTTGTAAGGCTGAAGTTAAAGGTGATATAAGACGGGTTGAGCGCAAATACAAAGGGCAGAACAAAGCCCAATATACCTAACTTGACCGCCGTCAGCCCGACCTTTAGCGAGTTTTCCTCCGCTATACCGGCAGCGGCATAAGAAGCGACGGCAACCGGTGGTGTTATAGCTGAGATAGATGCAAAGTAAAGCAAAAACAGATGTGCCGCAAGAGGGGCAATTCCGATACTTATCAGCGCCGGAGCTATCGCAGTAGCACAGATGATATAGGCCGCTGTTGTCGGCAGACCCATACCCAAAACGGCACAAACAAGCATGGACAGTACCAGGCTTAAAATGACACTCTCACCGCCGAGCGATACGATAAAGTCAGAAAACTTAAGCCCCAGACCGGTCAGCGAGAACATTCCGACAACTATACCGGAGGTTGCACAAGCCGCAACCACTTGTATGATACCTTTTGCACCGTCCATAAAGCCGGTTATGATATCTTTAAATTTCATTCTTTGGTTTTTATCTAAAAGTCCGCAAACGACGATTGCAAGCATGGCCCAAATTGCGGCGCGCATCGGGGTATATTGCAAGACGAGTAGCAAAAACAAAAGGACAGCTAAAGGGATAAACAACTTTGCACTTTTTTTGAGTGTTGCTTTTAGGTCGGGCAAATCCTCGGGATCGAGACCTTTGAGATTGCTCTTGACCGCCTCCAAATCTACCATTTTAAACAGGCATACATAGTACATGAGCGCCGGCAAAAGTGCGGCGAGACATACCGTTGCATAAGGCGTTCCCGAAATATCGGCCAGAATAAATGCGGCGGCGCCCATAATAGGGGGCATGATCTGTCCGCCGGTTGAGGCAACAGCTTCAACCGCACCGGCAAAGCGGGGGCTGTAGCCGTTGCGCTTCATAAGCGGTATGGTAAATGCGCCGGTGCTGACGACATTTGCAACCGCACTGCCTGAGATTGTCCCGAAAAAGCAGCTTGCAATAACCGCCATCTTTGCAGGGCCACCTCGCTTTTTGCCCGCACTGGCTATTGCGATGTCTTGGAATATTTTGTCGGCACCCGAAGCACCCAAAAAGGCGGCAAAAAGGATAAACAAAAACACATTTGATGCACTGACCCCTATCGGTGTTCCGTAAAGTCCGAGGTCACTGAATATAACCGAAATTATACGGGCGAAGTCGTATCCTCTGTGTCCCAAAAGTCCGGGAAGATCGCCGCCGAACAAGGCGTAAATTATGGTTATTATCGCTATGAGCGGAAGTATATTTCCGAGCACACGCCGTGCACCTTCTAAAACAAGCACGGTAAGAACAATGCCGGTGGCAATCATGAGAGTGCTCATGTTGCCGGTTTGCATGGCGAGTGAATATTCTTCAAAATTAAAAATAACATATAAACCTGTGGCTGTTGAAAGAGCCGCACAGATCCAGTCTAAAACCAAAAATCGGGTCGGATGCTTTTTGCTGAGTGGAGTATAAAGATAAAGCAAAGTAAGGCCGAGCAGAAGATGCCATGCATA
Source organism: uncultured Oscillospiraceae bacterium (assembly GCA_964367895.1). Classification (GTDB taxonomy): domain Bacteria; phylum Bacillota; class Clostridia; order Oscillospirales; family Butyricicoccaceae; genus CAYJAS01. The sequence goes on from CAYJAS010000025.1 coordinate 10,107, forward strand.
AAACATAATACTCGGCAAGGTTATAACAGAATATTGTGCAATATGAAGCAGTCCGGTAAATACCGAAATTAAAATCAATATTATTTTTCTGACCTTTTTATAGGTTGCGGAATCAGACATAATTTCCCTCCAAATCTAAAATGCTATATTACAGTAGGAGCTTGCCCAATAAGGGCAAGCCCCTATTTGTATTTTGTTACGGTGCTACATATTCGGCGGGAATGAGGTGATCGGGAACTTCGATGCCTTGCTCAACAAGATATCTAACAGTTCCGGCATGTAGCGGAATGTTGTAATTGATTGCATTTTCCGGTGTCATGAAGGCCGCTGTTGCGCTGATGACCATCATCTCGTCAATGCTCTCAAACAGGGTTTTTGTCAGCTCGTAGCCCTCTTGCTCGGTCAGTTCAGTCGAGGTTGCAAGCATGTTCCACTCTTCAACTGTTGTGATCTCTTCGGTGATGGCTTTGTAATCGCCAACCTCAAAGTTTGAGGGAATCCAGTGCGGGAAGGCTTCTACCAAAGTGCTTTGCTCCTCCGCAGTCAGGCCGACAAATGCAAGGTCTTTTGTACTTTCAATCTCGGCGATAGCCGGGAAGGGCGGGAAGGAAAACAGGATTGCGGCATCTATAACACCGTCGCTGATAGCTTTTGCGGTTTGGCTGTGCCCGTCATTGTGAATGCTTTCCGGAACAATGCCCAAAAGGTCAAATGCCGCACGCAGTGAAACGTCCATAGATGCGCCCTGTGAACCCAAGCCGACAATTTTGCCGTTTAGGTCGGAGAGGCTTTCAATTCCGCTGTCTGCAAGAGTATAGATGGTCATTTTTGAGGGATAAAGGGGTACAAGTCCACGAAGTTTGTCGTGCACTGTGCCACCTGTCCACTCTGCTTCACCTTCTTGGCTGTCTGCCAAAACAGATGCCATGACTATTCCGAGCTCGCTCTCGCCCTTTTGCAAAGAGATTGCGTTTGCGCTCGAACCGCCGGTGGTCTCGGCTGTGAACAGATAATCGTCGGGAAGTGCGTTGTTGATAACGGTAGCCAAGCCGCCGCCGACCAAGTAGAAGGTTCCGCCAACTGTGCTGGTGCCAAGTGAGTACTTTTTGACCTCGCCTGTGTCATCTCCGCCTTCGGGTGCGCCCTCTTCTGCACATGCTGCAAGCATGGCAAACATCATAACGATGCTCAGTAGTAATGCGATTTTCTTTTTCATGTTCTCTTCTCCTTCATTTATTGTCATAGCTCGGCGAGTGCCAAAGCTTATGCAAACAATTTAGTAGTCTAAACTTCCTCTTGGATATAGATTTTCAAACCTCTGAAAGCCTGTGCGGCGTGCAGTCCTCCGCCGTAAACATGTCCTCCGCTCACTGCGGTGCTCGCATGTATGTGTACGAAATACTCGCTTCCGTCGTCTTTATACACCGCTTTAAGCTCCTCTGGCATTTCGGATTTATCCATCACCTCGGCGGTGAAAGACAGCACTTCAGACGGCATATAAACCTGTGTTTGTGTAGTAACCGGCGGATATTGCGGTGAGCTGGGTGCTGCAAACACTGCATTATAAATCGAGCCTATAGCGCCCGAAATATAAGCCTTTTTCCAGCCACTTTGGCGCATAAAGTCCATTATGCACTGCTTTACATCCCCATCTTTTGGAACAATAATCTGTTTAATCATGCTATTTTACCTTCTTTACAGCCTGTGAGGCAAGTATTAAAAGCGGGTCGTGTACCGGTGCGACCGATGGCGTGTACAGCAGATCAAGCTCGCCGAGCTGTTGCACCGTCATGCCTCCGCTTATAGCAGCCACCATCAGGTTAACTCGTCCGCATACCGTTCGGCTTCCGATGCCCTGTGCGCCCAAAATGCGGCCGCTTTTGCTGTCAAATATAACCGTTAAGTGATTGTCCTCACCGCCCGGATAATAGGACGCACGGTCGGCTTTGGTAATGCTACTTTTTGCGGCATCATAACCTGCATCTTTGGCTTGCTCTGCAGTCAGTCCGGTAAAGGCGACATAGGTGTCAAACAACTTTGTAACCCCCGAGCCAAGCACACCGCCAAAGGCGGTTTTTAGCCCGGTGATATTGTCACCACACGCCTTACCCTGCTTGTTTGCCGTTGTGCCCATCGGGATGTAAACCTGCTGTTTTGTAAGGCTGTTATATGCCGTTGCGCAGTCTCCGCAGGCATAGACATCGGGGTCTGCTGTCTGCAAATACTCATCGACGAGCACAGCGCCGTTTCTGTATAGCTCTATGCCGGTATCGCCCAGCAGTTTGCCGTTAGGGCGCACACCGATGCTCATAACCACCAAATCGGCCGGCAATGTCTCACCGTTTTCGAGGGTAACACCGGTGACCGTGCCATTTTGCTCCTTAAGCCCTTGCGCTTTAAGAGCGAGCATCAGCTTAATATTGTGCTGCGCAAGCTTGGCTTTGAGCATATCAGCGTATTTTTCCTCAATCATCGGTAGCAGGCGTGGTGCCGCTTCAAGCAAAGTAACATCATGCCCGAGTTCGGACATTTGCTCTGCAACCTCAAGTCCGATAAGCCCTGCGCCGATTATGACTACTTTCTTTGTGCTACCGGAAGCACTGCGCTTGAGGGATATTCCATCTTCAACATTGCGCAAAAAATGCACTCCGCTCAGCGGCTTGTCGTAAAACGGAGGAACTATCGGAGTTGCACCGGTGGCCAAAACAAGTTTATCATAATTGTCGGTAAAAATCTCACCTGAATTTAGGTTTTTTACAGATACCGTTTTTTCGTTTCTGTCAATTGACAGCACCTCGTGGGCAATCTTTGTATCTATTGAGCGGTCATTGATAAGCTCTTCCGGGGTGAGAGATATAAGCTCTTCGGTTTGCTTTATCATATCACCGACAAAATACGGAAGACCACAAGAGCCATAGCTGACATATCCGCTTTTTTCGTAAACGGTAATTTGTGCACTCGGATCATTTCGCTTTGCCTTAGATGCGGCGCTCAGTCCGGCGGCCGTTCCGCCTATGATAACTATTTTCATTATTTCTTCATGCCGTATTTGGCGATGATGCCCATCTCGTCCATCATTTGCTCAAGTGCATCTCTGCGCTTTCCGCCAAACTCTTGATAGGGCTTTCTCAGATGTCCACCCGGCAGTCCGAGTATCTCAAGCGCCGCTTTGATGACAATGGGGTTTGAGAACTGATACAGCGCTTCGATAAGCGGATAATATTTAAAGTAACCTTCACGGCACTCTTCCATAATTTTCATATCAGTCCACGGGCGTGAGAAATGTGCTACCTCCTCGGGGATGATATTTCCGCCGATGTTTGCAGTACCTGTTCCGCCGACAGCAAGTGTGGGAATGACTATCGAATATTTCGGGAAATCACAGCACATGAGGTTAACACGGTCACCGCAAAGGCGTTTTACCTGCACCAGTTGGCTGACATTGGGCATAGCTTCTTTGTCAACGACAAAATGCTCATGCTTTTCGCTCAGACGAGCTATGGTCTCAGGGTCGATGTTTACACCGAGTCTTGTCGGGTTGTTGTAAACACCGCAGGGGATTGAAATTGCACTCATGCAGGCATCAAAATGCGGGAAAACGGCCGATTGGGGGATAAGCACATATGCCGGAATGGTGAAGATAACACCGTCTGCGCCTGCAGCTTCACAATATTTTGCAAGCTCAACACTTTGATCGGTAGTCATTGCGCTGGCGTTGAAAAACACCTTGATCTTGCCTTTTGTCATGGCGATAACTTCTTTGATTATTTGATGTTTTTCCTCAAGTGACAGCAAGGTGGTTTCTCCTGCCGAGCCGAGAATAAACAGCTGTTTTGTGCCGTATTTGATTTGTCTGTCAATCAGAGTTTGAAATCCGGGATAGTCGATTTTGTCGTCCTTTGTGAAAGGTGTGGGCATAGCCACCCATGAGCCGCTTGGTCTGTACATATAATTGCTCCTCGCTTTTCGTTTTTTTGTGCAATCTTGGCTTCAAGTTGCATCTCTTTGTTTGATTATACATAGCAATATAGGCATATTCAACATAAGCAAACACAATGTATAATTTTATACATTTTATGCATCTTTAACTAAAAACAGTGATAAATATAAGCTAATTAGACAAAAATCTGCACTTTTTGCTATCCACAAAAAGGTTTTCAAGAAGAAAAATATCTGATTTTTCAAAATTTTGTGCTTTTCATACAACAAACATTCCAAATGTTTGTTGATAAATTTTGTTTTTAAAATTCAATTGCTTTTTTTGTGCAAATCATATATAATTTTACTTGTTATTTACATATTAAGGAGGCTTCAGATGTATAAATTTCGCGAGGGTCTGATGTTTGAAAACATATACTCCGAGCAACTCGACGCAGTACTCAAACCACTCAGCAAAGAGGTGCACATTCCGGCAGGCACACTCTTTTTGCCGGCAGGCGACAGTGTAGACTGCATATATTATATAAAATCGGGGACAACACGGCACTGCATGACCAGCCCCGAAGGCTCGGAAAAACTGCTCTACTGCCTGAGTGCCGGTTGGCTTTTCGGCGAAACGGCACTTTTCTTCACCACCCACACCAGTTTGAGTTCTTACGCCGAGACCGATTTACACATATATAAAATCCCCGAGGAAACCTGCAACAAGCTGCTTGCCACAAATGAGATGTTCCGTGAGGTGCTTCTTAAAAGCTATTCTTCGAAAATACTTGCTCTGCGGTATGAGATAGAAAACCTAACCTTCAACTCTACCAAAGATAGGATAAAGCGCCTTTACTGCTCAACGGTCGACACTGAAACGGTAACCGATCCGGGGTGGTATAACCTCAAGAAAAAGTACAAGCAACAGGAAATCTGTGTTATTGTCGGCGGTGCAAGAATTACCATAACCAAGCTGATAAATGAGCTGTGCAATGAAGGTTTTATCAGAATTATCAATAGAGTTGTACAGGTCAATGCGGAAAAGTACAATGACTTTATCACTGAATATGAGCATTTACTGTAGACGGTATAAATAATAAGGAAGGTGGACTTTTGTCCACCTTCCTTATTATATTTGCAATTGTCAGTGCAGCAAGAATACAATCCACGGAATATAAATCACTTGACATATAAATCTCAATGATATATAATCCCAAGTATCAACTTAAAGGAGACGTAAAAATGAGCAGTAAAATTAATATCCTATGGGTAAATGACAACCCACAAACAGCACACACTATGGTATTTATGTATGCCACAAATGCAAAAACACAAGGCTGGTTTGACGAGGTCGAAGTCATAATATGGGGGCCTACAGCCAAGCTGACTGCGGAAGATGAAAGCATTCAAGAGAAAATCAATCTTGCTAAACATGCCGGTGTCACCGTTAAAGCCTGCATCTCCTGTGCAAATATGTTTGGTGTTACAGACAAACTAAAATCTCTTGACTTAGAAGTGGACGCAATGGGGCCTGTTCTCACAGATATTTTAAAAGCAAACGAAAAGCTAATCACAATTTAGGGGGAGCATTATGGCAAACAAACAACTTATCATCAACTCGAATTTTGATATCAAGTTAAAAGTATATGCCCTTATTTTATGTGTTGCCGGAGATTTGGAATCGGCAACACATAAAATACTCTCAGAGTTTAATCTTTCAAAATTGCAGCTTGACATACTACATGAGCTTCATTTAACTGATGATAATTTGCTTTCTATAAAGGAAATCAAAGAAAAAATGGTGTCTGACAGCCCAAATGTATCGAGATCAGTCAACAAGCTAATGGAAAACGGATATATCGAAAAGGAAAGAACACTTGCCGACCAAAGAATTGTAAAGGTAAGGATCACCGAAAAGGGTAAAGCAGTGCATGAAAGTGCCGATAAAGCGAGAGTGGCGCTATCGGATAACAATAATCTATCAGAAGATGAAGTGAAGCAACTTTATAAGCTACTTGCAAAAATGTAGATTAGGAGAAATCACAATGAAAGTAATTGCAATTAACGGAAGTCCCAATATAAACGGAAACACCAATGCAGCAATAAATATCGTAAAAGGCAAACTGCAGGAAAACAAAATCGAAGTAGAAGTGGTACAGCTCGGAACACAAACCATTCCAGGGTGTATAGGTTGCTATGCATGCGCAAGTGCAAAAAATAAAACTTGCGTTGTTTATAATGACATTGTAAATGAAGTTGTTAAAAAAATTGAAGATGCGGATGGAATTTTGCTTGCATCTCCGGTTCATATGGCAGGTCCTTCAGCTACCATGAAAGCATTTTTGGACAGACTTTTTATAGTATGTAATGTAAACGACATGATGCTAAGGCATAAAGTGGGAGCAGGGCTGGTTGTACTGCGCAGAAGCGGTGGAATGCCGGCTCTTGACCAGTTGTACTATCGAATGATGCATACCGAAATGATAATTCCAACTTCGAATTATTGGAATATCATTCACGGGGGCACATCGGGAGTGTCAGGCGCTGCCGCTTCTGAACCTAATGTGCACATGGATTTAGAGGGTGTACAGATTATGGAAAGGCTCGGAAATAATATGGCTTGGCTGATAAACACCTTAGAAAAAGGGAAAAACGACAAGCCACAAAAAAATGCAAAAGTATTTACCAACTTTGTTAGATAATAGGAGAATTAAAATGAGAATATTAGCGATAAGCGGAAGCGGCAGAAAAAACAGAATGACTCACGATACCATCAAAGAAATACTTAAGGGATGTCAAAGTGAGCACGAAATAGTTTCGCTCGCAGGCAAAAAAATTAACGGATGCATAAGCTGTACCGCTTGCGCACTGGACAATGACTGCAAAATCAGAGATGATTTCAATGAAATCGGCGAGCAGATGAAGCAGGCCGATATCATTATTTTCGGTGCGCCGAATTATTTCGGCATGGTAAATGCGCTTGCACATGCATGTCTTGAGAGAACTTTTGCATTTAGGCACAGAGGCACATATTCACTTAAAGACAAGCTGGGTGTTATCGTTACCACTTGTGGCAATCGTGAAAATGAAGACCCTGTTGCTAATTTTATAGAAAAAATGTTCAATTTCAACAAAATCAAAAAAATTGGGCAAATGCAGGTAAATCAATACAATCAGTGCTATACCTGTGGATATGGACACGAGTGCAACGAGGGCGCAGTTGTCCGTACCCATGGAGTTTTGCAGGAGATACTGCCTTGCCATCTGCCTCAAGAGGTGCAAACGCAAGCGGAAACTTTAGCCGAGATAGAGAACATCCGCAAAATTCTAATTGAAAATGGCGTTGAGTTTTAAGAAGATAGAGCATCGACATTTGTGTTTACGATTTATAGTTCCAAAATTATAATAAAATAGCAGGGTGCTCCCCTGCTGTTTTTTGCACTGCTCAAATCTGAACTGCCTGTTTAGTGATGCGAGATGTGAGAATGTGAAACAGCGTATATTTCATCTTAAAATTTGAAGACATAATGTCCCGCTTAAGTCTTGTAAAAGTCGAGCTTCCCAATAAAGACGAGACACAAGCACTCCTTGATGAGATTGAGCAGCAGCGTGAAAAGGAACGCAAGGAGAAGCTAGCACAAGAGCAAGCAAAAAAAGAAAGGTATGAGCAATTACCGGAAACGCTCAACAGTCAAAAAGGCAGAGTGAAATAGCTCAAAAATTGCACTGCATAAACAAAGAAAAGGCATTTTGAAGTTCCCAAAAGCAAACACACACCCGACGGTGTGTGTTTCTTTCTTTAGTTGCATAGACAGTAGGCTAAGCTACGACCTTCGAATTATATGTTCCACCGGATAATATACTACCAACGGCTAATGACCACACCTTACCCTTTCAGTAGAATAGCTCCGAGGCGCTCGCTTGTTTGCACTCCGTCTTTAA
>CAYJAS010000026.1:0-17704 GCA_964367895.1 uncultured Oscillospiraceae bacterium
GGCATTGCGATCGACTTGACCGAGATGAGCTCGACATCGGGTGAAAGGAAGTCTTCCTTTACCGGCTCCTCTTTTACATAGTCGGTCGACAGATATTTTTTGCTGTCATCCGAGAAAACTGTCAGCACGACGGGTGAACCGCCGAGCATCAGGTTTGCCTTGATAGCGCCGAGCAGGTTTGCGCCCGAGCTGATGCCCACGCCCAGACCTAGTGCTTTTCCGAGTTTTTGCGCCATGATGATCGAGTCGCCATCGTCCACGCCGATAACATCATCCAACTTGTCCATCTTGATAAGATCGGGCACGAAATCGTCCGAAATACCTTGAATTCTGTGTTTTCCTACCTTGTATCCGGTCGAAATGGTGGGTGAGTTTGACGGCTCAAGGGGATAGGATTTGCTGCCGTACTTCTCTTTAAAGTATCCGCCCATTCCCATGATTGTTCCGCCTGTTCCGACACCTGCGACAACTGCGTCGGGCTTCAGGCCGAGGGTTTGCAGCTGTGCATCTGCCTCGGGAGCGGTGGTGCGATAGTGGCCGAGGGTGTTGTTCTCATTGGAGAACTGGCTGGGCAAAAATGCGCCGTTTTCGTGCTTGAAGTCTTTGCAAGCTTGGATACTGCCCAAAAATCCGCCGTTTTCCTTGGAAATAAGGCGAACTTCTGCGCCATAGCTGCGCATAAGGCTGATACGCTCTTGGCTCATCCAGTCAGGCATGTGGATGATAACATTGTGCCCAAGCAAGGTGCCAAGTGCACAGAAAGCAATTCCCATGTTGCCGCTGGTCGCCTCAACGATGTAGTTTTCCGGTGTGATTGCGCCGGTTTCATACGCCGTTCTGAGGATGCTGTAGGCTGCACGGTCTTTGATGCTTCCGGTCAAGTTGTAGGACTCGGCCTTTGCGTAAATGGTCATCGGCTGGCCTTTATAGGTCAGCTTGATTTCCAGCAGCGGAGTGTTGCCGATCGACTGTGCGATGTTTTCCAGTTTTTGAAGCTGTTCTTTCATTTTTCTTCCCCTTAATTATATAAAAGTTTTATATAGTGCGTTCACACTATACACATTACAGATTGAAAAACGCGTTCATGCCGGGGTATTCTGCCACTGTTTCGAGTTCTTCCTCGATACGCAGAAGTTGATTGTATTTTGCAACACGGTCAGAACGACTGGGTGCGCCGGTTTTAATTTGTCCTGTGCCCGTGGCAACCGCAAGATCGGCAATGGTGACGTCCTCGGTCTCGCCCGAACGGTGGGACATAACAGCGGTATACCCTGCACGATTTGCCATTCTGATAGCGTCCAGTGTTTCTGTCAGTGTGCCGATTTGGTTAACCTTGATTAGGATTGCATTTGCAACTCCGCTTGAAATACCCTTTGACAGGCGCTTTGTGTTTGTAACAAACAGATCATCGCCGACCAGCTGGATTTTGTCTCCCAAGGTCTTTGTGAGCATTGCCCAGCCTTCCCAGTCATCTTCGCCCATTCCGTCTTCAATGGAGATGATGGGATATTTGTCGCAGAAGCCCTTCCACATATTGACCATTTGCTGACGGGTCATCTTTTTCTTCGCTTTGGGCAGCAGGTAATATCCGCCGTCCTCGTTGACAAACCACTCTGCAACTGCCGGATCCATGGCGATTTTGAAGTCCTCGCCCGGCTTGTAACCTGCTTTTTCGATAGCTTCTACGATAACTTTGAGAGCGTCCTCATCCTTTTTAAGGTTGGGAGCAAAGCCACCCTCATCACCGACAGCGGTCGCAAGACCTTGGTCGTGTAGGATTTTCTTAAGGGTGTGGAAAACCTCGGCGCATTGGCGCAGGCCTTCTTTAAAGGAGGAGGCGCCGACAGGCATGACCATAAACTCTTGGATGTCAACATTGTTTGTCGCATGGGCGCCGCCGTTTAGAATGTTCATCATGGGCACCGGAAGTATGCGTGCGTCTGCACCGCCGACATATGCGTAAAGGGGCAGGCCGAGTGCCTCAGCACTTGCTTTTGCGCAAGCAAGCGAAGCGCCCAAAATAGCATTTGCGCCCAAACGAGCTTTGTTCTCTGTGCCGTCAAGCTCGATCATGGCACGGTCTAAAGCCACTTGATCAAGGGCATTTTGTCCGATAAGCAGGTCTGCGATTTCGGTGTTCACTGCCTCAACTGCCTTTAAAACGCCTTTGCCTAAATAACGGCCTTTGTCGCCGTCACGAAGCTCGCAAGCTTCAAAAATACCGGTGGAAGCGCCCGAGGGAACTGCAGCACGGCCGACATAAACGCCCTCTCCGCCATCTACAAAGACCTCGACCTCCACCGTCGGGTTTCCACGGCTGTCCATAATCTCACGGCCGGTTACGTCTACGATTTCAAGATACCTTTTCATGTTTTTTTGCTCCTTTTATTAAAATATTTTTGGTTTTTTGTTTTCACGGGGTGGTTTATTCTGGGGTTGTTTGGTTTTTATTATTTGACAATCAAACTTTGTCCGGTCATCTGCTCCGGTTTGGGAAGCTCCAAAATGTCCAGCATGGTCGGTGCAATGTCGCACAGCCCTCCGTTTTTGAGCTTTTCCTTGCCCTCGGGCGAGCACAGGATAAGGGGCACCGGGTTTGTCGTATGGGCGGTAAATGCTTGCCCGTCACTTTCCATCATACAATCGGCATTGCCGTGGTCGGAGGTGATAAGCATTGTGCCCGAAAGCTCGCTCACACACTCGTGAAGTATGCCGACACAACGGTCGACCGCCTCAACTGCACGCACGGCGGCATCAAAATCGCCGGTATGCCCGACCATGTCGCAGTTTGCGTAGTTTAAAATAACCACGTCGGGGCAATTTTCACTTTTCAATATTTCGACACAGCGGTCGGTGACCTGCTGTGCGCTCATCTCGGGCACCGAATCATAGGTCGCCACCTTTGGCGAGGGCACCAGCACACGCTGTTCCCCCTCAAAGGGCTGTTCACGGCCGCCGTTTAAGAAAAATGTCACATGGGCATATTTTTCGGTTTCAGCTATGCGAAGCTGGGTTCTTCCGCAATCGCTTAGATATTCGCCCAAGGTGCTGTCAAGCTCCTCTGCGGTAAATGCCACCGAAACGCCCGGCATGGACTCGTCATATTGGGTCATGCACACATAGTGGGGCGATTTAAAATCATCCGGACGGTCAAATCCGTCAAAACTCGGGTCGCATATACTGCGTGTGATTTCCCTTGCACGGTCGGGGCGGAAGTTGAAGAAAATCACGCTGTCACGCTCGCCTATCGGCGGTGCGCCGAAGCGGGTCGGGAGCACAAACTCATCAAGTGTTCCGTCTTTATAAGAGGCTTCCAGTGCGGCAATCGGATCGTCATGCACCTGCCCTTTTGCCAACACAACCGCATCAAATGCGGCGGCCACACGATCCCAGCGCTTGTCACGATCCATGGCGTAAAAACGGCCGCATATTGTCGCTATCTCGGCGCCGAAAGTGGGCACCTGCTGTGCAAGCGAACGGACATATCCAATGCCCGAGTCGGGCGGTGTGTCACGCCCGTCCAAAAAGCAGTGGACATATGCCTTGACCTTGTGCGCCGCACACAGACTGAGCAGTGCTACAAGATGGGTGGTGTGACTGTGCACTCCACCGTCCGACAGCAGTCCCATAAGGTGAACTGCTCCGCCACTCTGCTTTGCGTGGGCAACAGCCTTTAAAAAGGCTTTATTTTCGGAAAAAGTACCGTCGGCTATCGCCTTTGTAATTCTGGGCAAATCCTGAAAAACCACCCTGCCGGCTCCGATATTTGTGTGTCCCACTTCGCTGTTGCCCATCTGCCCCTCGGGCAGTCCGACCGAAAGACCGGAGCACTCAAGAGTTGAGTGTGGGAAAGAGGCAAAAAGCGAGTCGAGCACAGGTGTTCGTGCCGCTGTGATGGCATTTGCATCACAGTTGTCGGCCAGACCGTAGCCGTCTAAAATGGTCAGTACTAATGGCTTTTTCATTGTTTTGCACCACTGATAATATCGACAAGTGAGGGCACCTTGAGCGATGCTCCGCCTATCAAGCCGCCGTCAATATGCTCTCTCGCCAAAAGTTCGGCGGCATTTCCGGCATTCATGCTTCCTCCGTACAATATCGAAATGCCCCTTGCGACACGGGCACCGTAAGTGGTGCGAAGCAAGGTGCGGATGCATTCGCAAACCTCCTCAGCTTGTGCCGCTGTGGCGGTCAAGCCGGTACCTATCGCCCAAATGGGTTCATATGCGATGGTAATTTTCCGAATATTCTCTGCCGAGCACTCGGAAAGCACGGCACGCAGCTGGCATCTGACATAATCAAGGGTAGAGCCCTGCTCACGCACGGTGAGCGGCTCGCCGACACAGAGTATCGGACGCAATCCGGCCTCCAGAGCCGCATTTACCTTGTCGGTTATTATTTTATCGGTTTCGCCGAACAGCTCTCGCCTTTCGCTGTGCCCGATTATAACATATTTGCACCCTGCGCTTTGAAGCATTTGTGCCGACACCTCGCCGGTAAATGCGCCGCTTTTTTCAAAGTGGCAATTTTGCGCACCTATCTGTATTTTTGTACCCTTTGCGGCACGCACTGCCGCTGAAATATGGGTAAATGGAACACACAGCACGACTTCACAGTGCTTTGCCTCAAGCGAATGAGGACGAAGCTCTGCAATAAAGTTACGCACCTCAGAGATATTCATATTCATTTTCCAGTTGCCGGCTATTACCGTTTTACGATAGCGTAGATTCATAGATATACACCTTTCTCTATTTAGATAGTGTTTATGCGTTTGCTTTTCCTGTTGCGTGGGCGATTTCTATTTTATAATAACTTGCGGTGTCATACTGCTCGGCGTACTCGTGGCGTTTCGGAACGCTCGCCGAATACTTGTCAACAAGTGCAACGGCTACCGCCTTGCGCATTTCATTATCGGTCACCAAAGTGCATTTGCCAAAGGCGGTCACGCTGGCATAATCGACACTGTATGCCTCGGGCAAGGTAATGGAACGTGTGACAACAGACAGCGAAACATTTGGGTTGTTTGCGATATTTTCGCATTTATGCCCCTCTTTGGCGCTGTGAAAATAAAGGTCGCCGTCTATAACTGCATAGGAAAGGGCGGTGACATACGGTGTTCCGTCGGCACTGATTGTTGCAAGGGTGAGATACTCACCGTTTGCGATTATCGCATTCACCTCGCTCTGTCCGAGTTGGCGGTCGGCTCTTCTCATCTTGTGCATTATTTAATTCCTCCCATATCCTTTGTCAGCACCTCAATGCCGCCGAGATATTTTCTAAGCACTTCGGGCACTATAACACTTCCGTCCTTCTGTTGATTTTGCTCGACAATGGCGGGCAAAATACGGCTTGTTGCAAGTCCGGAGCCGTTTAATGTGTGCAAAAACTCCGATTTTGAGCTTCCGTCACGCTTAAAGCGCATATTTCCTCTGCGTGCCTGATATTCACGGCTGTTTGACACCGAGGATACCTCTTTGTATCCGTCCATTGACGGGATGTGTATTTCGATATCATAGGTACGAGCCATAGCGTCAGAGCAGTCGCCTGCCGCCAGCTTGACCGTGCGGAAATGGAAGCCCAATCCTTTTACAAGTGCCTCTGCCTTGCCCACAAGTTCCTCAAAGGCGGCATCGCTGTTTTCCGGGGTTGCATATTGCACCATCTCAACCTTGTTGAATTGATGCCCTCTGACCATTCCCCTCTCGTCCGAGCGATAGCTTCCCGCCTCACGACGGAAACAGGGGGTGTACGACACATATTTTCTGGGCAAATCGCTCTCTTTGAGTATCTCGTCACGATGCAGATTTACAAGTGCCGTTTCGGCGGTCGGAAGCATAAATCTGCGGCGACCGTCCTCCGGCGTTTCGATCCAAAATACATCTGCGTCAAACTTGGGGAACTGTCCGGCGGTAAGCCCGGCTTCATATCCAAGCATATGGGGCACCAGCACAAGCTCATACCCGTCTGCAAGGTGAGTGTCTATAAAATAATTGAGCAGCGCCCATTCAAGGCGTGCGCCCATATTGCGATAAACGACAAATCCGCTGCCCGACATTTTTGCGGCACGTGGGTAGTCTATAAGCCCTAAATCGGTGCACAAATCGACGTGATTTTTCGGCTCGAAGTCAAAAACATGGGGTGTGCCAAAGGTGGACACCTCCTCATTTGCCTCCTTACCGCCTGCCGCCAAATCGGCATCGGGCAGATTGGGTAGCATGAGCATCAAATTGCGGTAGCTTTCCTCCACTTCACGCAGGTCGGCATCGTTTTGCTTGATATTATCGCTGACAACCTTCATGTCGGCCATAACCTCGGTGGTATCTTTGCCCTCTTTTTTCATCTGCGGAATGCTCTTTGAAATGCTGTTTTGCCTTGACTTCAGTTCATCACCCGAGGTTATAAGAGCACGGCGTTTTGTGTCAAGCGTGAGTATTTGCTCAAGCTCGGCTCTGAGCTGTTTGCCCTTTTTTTCATATAGCGCGCAAACCCCGTCAAGGTCATCTCTAATCAGTTTAATGTCTATCATAGTTTAATTTCCCTTCCTTAATAAGCAGTTCTGTTTTATTTGCTCATCTTCTCCAAAGCATCGCAAATGCTTTGCAAATCCTCATTACCGTAATATTCTATTGTAATACGTCCTTTTTTGGCGCCGTGGGCAATGCTGACCTTGTGGCCGGTGCGTGAGCTCATGTCACGCTCAAGCTGTGCGATATAAATATCGCTTTGCTTTTCCTTTTTGTCGGGCTTTTGTGTGTTAATCCGCTTACAAAGCTGCTCGGTCTGGCGAACGCTCAGCCCTTCCTCTACCACCTGCTTGGCTATGGTAAGCGCCGTCTTTAAATCCTCAAGTGACAGCAGTGCACGTCCGTGTCCGGCCGAAATCTGTCCGCCCTCGACAAGGCCTTTTACCTCACCGGGTAGCGACAGCAGCCTGAGCGAGTTTGAAACGGCAGGGCGTGAACGCCCAACAATTTCGGCCGCCTGTTCCTGTGTCAGCGAAAACTCCTCCATCAGTCGCAAAAAGCCCTCGGCCTCCTCAATGGGGTTTAAATCCTCACGCTGGAGATTTTCAATCAACGCAAGCTCATAAGCCTGCCTGTCATCTACATCGAGCACTATAGCAGGCACTTCTTTAAGCCCTGCAAGCCGTGCGGCACGCCATCTGCGCTCGCCTGCGATAATCTGATATGTATCGCCCACCTTGCGGAGTGCAAGCGGTGTTATAATTCCGTTTTTGCGTATGCTCTCACTCAGCTCGTGAAGGGCGCTGTCGTCAAACACACGTCTGGGCTGTGTCGGGTTGGGGACAATACTGCTTATGCGCACGCCGGTGACCGATTTGTTCTCGTCCTCAAAATAGACGTCCAGTCCCCGACCGAGTCCTTTAGCCTTGGCCATCTTTACCTCCCATTATTTCGCAGAAGCTCCTCTGTGACGGCGCAATAAGCCTCCGCCCCGCGTGAGTGTCTGTCATATTCGATAATCGGCATTCCGTGGCTGGGCGCCTCTGCAAGGCGCACATTGCGTGGAATTACCGTTTTAAAAAGCTCTTTCGAAAAATGCTTTTTGACCTCCTCCGCAACTTGCAAGGTCAGGTTTGCCTGTCCGTTATACATGGTGAACAAAATCCCCTCTATGCTCAGTTCGGGGTTAAATGCTCTGCGCACCGAGCGCATGGTCTGAATTAGCTTTGAAAGCCCCTCAAGTGAGAAATATTCGCACTGCATGGGTATGAGCACGCTGTCGGCCGCCACCATGGCATTTAGCGTAAGCAGTCCGAGTGACGGTGGGCAGTCTATTATAATAAAGTCATATTTGTCCACAAAGGGCTCGAGCAGTTTTTTGAGAAAGGACTCCCTGTCCGGCTGGGTGGCAAGTTCCTGCTCTGCGGCTGCAAGGCGCACATCGGAGGGCAAAACATCGCAATATTTTGCCGTCACAATACAACGTGCGGTGTCTATTTCGCCGGCAAGTGCATCATATATTGTCCGCTTGCCGGACGGTGGCGCACCTGCACCTGAGCTGGCATTGCTCTGCGGATCAAAATCGCAAAGTAGCACCGACAGACCCTTGTTGCCAAGACAGCAGGCGAGATTTACCGCTGTTGTAGTCTTTCCGACGCCGCCCTTTTGATTTGCAAGAGCTATGATTTTGCCCATCAATACACCACATTTCCTTATTCTAAGTTTCATATAGAACAATTTCGATTTGATATATATTGCCTACCCGCCTATTATAGCAAGATAAATACACATTTGCAACGCAAAAATTGAAAAAAACATTATTTTTACAAAGAATTTGTATGTAAATTCATTATCTGTTTAAATTATAAGCTGTCCATTCAGATTGCCACAAGGGGGCAAAAGGCGCTATTTAACGGGCAAATCGTGAATATTCATGCGTGCAGTAGGCAAATTATACTGCACCGGCATATTAAAAGCCGGCATTTTTGTGCAAAATACAGTTGACGGCTTTGTGCGGTTCTGCTAATATGATAATATCTTTTATAAAAAGCTAAGACGAAGACGGCGGAAAAAACACTTTGCAGAGAGTCGACGGACGGTGAAAGTCGACATGTGTCAATCCACAACCCTATCCCTTCTGAGCTGAAAGCCCGAAATGCAAATGTAGCAAAGTAGACGCTTTACGTATGCGGTGCGTTAAACCGCGGAGCTTGATTGAGCTCTTGAGGTGGCGTATATTATACGCAATTTGAGTGGTACCGCGGGATATTTTTATACCCGTCTCAAAGAACTATTATCTTTGGGACGGGTTTTTTTATACCTGTCCCATTAAAGGAGAATTACCATGAAACACACACAACAAGTCAGCGAGCAGGTGCTCGCAGTGGCACACCGCATCCACGCACTGCGTGAAATCAGAGGGCTTTCCTCGGTCGAAATGGCCGCTCTATGTGGCGAAAATCACGCCGATTATCTTGCACTTGAAACCGGTAAAGCTGATTTTCAATTTACCTTTATCTACAAGTGCGCACAAGTGCTCGGCGTCGAGATCACCGAGCTTTTGTCGGGCAATGAAGCAAAGCTCAGCTCTTACACGGTGACGAGAAGCGGCAAAGGCAAGGCTACCGTCGTCGAGCAAAATGTTGAGATACGAAACCTCGCTCCTTATTTCCGCAAAAAACTTGCCGAGCCCCATTTTGTGCGCTATACCCCTTCCCCCGAGCATGAAATTGCCCTTGCTTCCCATTCGGGACAGGAGTTTGACTACATCATAAGCGGTAATCTCAAGGTGCAAATCGGCGACAATGTCGAGATGCTCTCACCGGGCGACAGCATCTACTATGACAGCGCCATCCCACACGGCATGGTGGCGGTCGGTGAACAGGACTGCGTCTTTTGCGCCGTTGTAATCGCCGGCGAGGACGGTCAGGATGAGCATATGGCAGAGCCCATCAAGGCGGCAAAAATGCCCGACAACCTGATTTTTGAGAACTTTGTGCTCCCCAAAGAGGACAAAGACGGCGCACTTCTCTCGGTTTCGTACAAAAACGAGGACAATTTTAACTTTGCCTTTGACATTGTCGATGAGCTTGCAAAGCGCAAGCCCGACAAGCTTGCCATGCTCCACATTTCAAACGATATGAAAGAAAGCCGCATCTCCTTCGCCGAGATGAGCAGGCGCTCAAACCGTGCGGCAAACTACTTTAAGTCGCTCGGCATCAAAAAGGGTGACAGGGTTATGCTGGTGCTCAAGCGCCATGTTGAGTTTTGGTACAGCATGCTCGCTTTGCACAAACTTGGTGCGGTTGCAATACCTGCCACAGATCAGCTGCTCGAGCACGATTTTGAATATCGCTTCACCGCCGCAGGCGTGACCGCCATTGTGTGCACAAGTGACGGGCAAGCCGCCCATTTTGCCGAGCTTGCCGCAAAAAAATGCCCCGAAGTCAAGCACTTTGTGCTGGTGGGCGACAGTCGTGACGGTTGGCACAGTTACCATGAGCAGGTGTCCCTGTTCTCCGATAAATTTAAACTGAGCGGTGACCGTCCGTGCGGCACTGATGATATGCTTATGTTTTTCACCAGTGGTACGACAGGCTATCCCAAAATGGCGGCCCACAATTTCAAATATCCGCTCGGGCACTTTGTTACCGCCAAGTATTGGCACCGTGTAAATCCCGAGGGCATACACTTCACCATCTCGGACACCGGCTGGGCAAAAGCCGTTTGGGGCAAGATTTACGGACAATGGCTGTGCGAAGCGGCCATCTTCACCTATGATTTTGACCGTTTTGACGCAGGCAAAATCCTGCCCATGTTCAAACAACACGGCATCACCACCTTCTGTGCTCCGCCGACCATGTATCGCTTTATGGTCAAGCAGGATTTGAGCGGATATGACCTAAGCACCATTGAGCACGCCACCACGGCCGGCGAAGCGCTCAACCCGGAGGTTTTCCACAGGTTTAAAGAGGCGACAGGCCTGTCGGTCATGGAGGGCTTCGGTCAGACCGAAGGCACTCTGATGATCGCAAATTTGGTCGGAATGACACCCAAAATCGGCGCAATGGGCAAGCCAAGCCCGATTTACGATGTCGACATCGTCGATTCCGAGGGCAAATCGGTGGCTGATGGCGAGGTCGGCGAAATTGTTATCAGAGCCACCCCGGAAAACGCCCCCTGCGGACTGTTTAAGGGCTATTATCGCAATGAGGAACGCACAAAAGAGGCATGGCATGACGGCCTGTATCACACCGGCGACACGGCGTGGCGTGATGAGGACGGCTATTACTGGTATGTCGGCAGGGTGGACGATTTGATAAAATCCTCGGGCTATCGCATCGGGCCATTTGAAATCGAGTCGGTCATAATGGAGCTTCCTTATGTCCTTGAATGTGCAGTATCGCCCGAGCCCGACGAGGTCAGAGGACAGATTGTCAAGGCAAGCATTGTGCTGACACAGGGGACAGAGCCGAGCGAGCAAATCAAAACCGAGATACAGGAATATGTCAAAAAGCACACCGCACCGTACAAATATCCGCGCAAAGTTGTCTTCCGTGACAGTTTACCAAAGACCATCAGCGGAAAAATCATGCGCAATAAATTGTAATACGGCGAGACGGGAAAATTTCGATTTGTATGGGCGGTCATCGGCCGCCCGTCCCCCGTCCTGTAGGGAATGCATTGTATGCATTCCGAAAACCGGCACGCATGCAATGCATGCCCTACAAAACCCGAATTAATTCACCCTGTAGGGGCGATTCACGAATCGCCCGCAGACGGAGCGACGGGGGCGTCGCTCCCTACAATGCGAAAACGCCCCACCCATGTAGTCGGTCAAAGGAGGGTTCTATTTGAAAATCACATGTATTCAGCTAAACAGCGAACTTGGAAATCCCGATGCAAACTTCACAAATGCCGCCGAACAGGTCGAAGCGGCCGCACAAAGCGGTGCCGATGTCATCGTGCTACCCGAGCTTTGGAATGTCGGATTTTTTCCCGAAAAAGGTCTTTCAGACATGGCCTTGGGGGCGGTAGATCGGGTTATGAGCGAGCTTGCGCCGATAGCAAAGCGCTACCGATGCAATCTTATCGCCGGCAGTGTTGCCGACAATCGAGATGGCAAGGTGTACAACACCGGCCTTGTCATAGACCGCTCGGGCGAGTGTATCGCAAAATATGACAAAACCCACCTTTTCACCCCGATGGGTGAGCATGAGCATTTTAGCAGCGGAAGCTCGGTCTGCCGATTTGAGCTTGACGGTGTCCCGTGCGCTTTGATAATTTGCTACGAGCTCAGATTTCCCGAGCTGATCCGTGACCATGCACTTAGCGGTGCGCAAATTCTCTTTATGGTCAGCCAATGGCCACAAACTCGCCTTCTTCATCTGCAAACGCTGACCGCCGCTCGTGCCATTGAAAATCAGCTGTTTTTTGCGATGTGCAACGGCTGTGGCGTAGCAGGGCAGACAAAGTTTGCGGGCAACTCCATGATTGTAAATCCGCTTGGAGCGGTACTCGCCCAGGCATGTGACCGCCAAACTGTCATAACCGCACAATGCGATTTGAGCATTATGCACGACATCAGGCAAAGTATAAATGTATTTAATGACCGCAGAGCCGAGCTTTACGGACAATAATTTTAAAAAACCACAAAAGAGAGAGGCTGAAAATTATGGCACAGACATTTCCCATTACACTGACTAAAAACCCCAAAGCTCGCCCCGAAAGTGAGGCTGAACTGGGTTTTGCAAAGTATTTCACAGACCACATGTTTGTCATGGAATATGACGAGGGCAAGGGCTGGCACAGCGGCAGAATTGTGCCCCATGAACCCTTTTTAATCGAGCCCGCCTCCTGCGTATTGCATTACGCTCAAATGATGTTTGAGGGCATGAAAGCTTACATGCGCCCCGACGGAAAGGTTCAGCTTTTCAGACCGCAAATGAACGCACAGCGCCTTTTGCGCACCAATGAGCGTATTTGTATGCCCATGATAGATGAACAACTTTTTATAGATGCCATTTGTGAGCTTGTCAAGGTGGACATCGACCGAGTTCCACGCTCGCCCGGCACCTCGCTCTACATTCGCCCGTATATCTTCGCCGACGAGGTTTCCTTTTCGGTGCTCCCCTCCAAGCGATATAAATTTATGATTATTTTAAGCCCAACCAGCTCATATTACGCCGCAAACGAGGGCGGAAGCTTGGCGGCGACACGCATCTACGCCGAGGACGATTATATCAGAGCGGCTCCCGGTGGCACAGGCTTTGCAAAGGTCGGCGGAAACTATGCCGGCGGTATGCGTGCCTCACAAAATGCGCTTAAATACAACTGCAAAGATGTTCTGTGGCTCGATGCTTTTGAGCACAAATATGTCGAGGAAATCGGCACTTCAAACGCCTTTTTTGTATTTGAAAATGAGGTGGTCACAGCACCGCTTGACTCGGGCACAATTTTGCCGGGCATCACCCGTGACTCGGTTATTACTTTGCTCAAATCGTGGGGCGTGAAGGTGAGCGAGCGCAAGCTTGAGCTGAAAGAGGTGCTCGCCGGCGCTCGTGACGGAAGCCTCAAGGAGATTTTCGCAAGCGGTACGGCGGCGGTCATTTCGCCGATAGGCTGTCTGTGCTATAAAGGCGAGGATTTTGATATCTCAGGCCAAAAGGTGGGAGAGACCGCACAAAAGCTTTATGACACTTTGGTCGGCATTCAGCGTGGCCAGCTTGACGATCCCTTCGGCTGGACTTATGAGGTAGTCTAAGCAATTTCGCTTGCATTTTTATGCAAAAAACTCTTGACATTGCGGTTATTTTCTTTTAAAATAATGGATATAACAATTTTATATGCAAATGCTTTGACGGAATTATGTTTTCGCCAATTTGGATTTCAGAGAGTCGGCGTATGGTGCGAGCCGACACCAATAGTGAAAAGCAGTCTCTTTCCCGAGCAGGTCACACGAAAGTAATAGCACGATTAGTGTGGCACGGTCGCCCCGTTACAGGCTATGGGCTTGATAGAGCCCGAAGATGAGTGATTTTTCGCAATTGCGGAAAATAATCAGGGTGGTACCGCGGAAGTGATTTTCGCCCCTGAAATGCAAAATTTTTATTTTGTGTTTCAGGGGCGTTTTTGTTTTTGTATGCCCTGTATGGTAAGGTGTCCTCACTGCCAAAAAGAAAAAACGATGGTTTAGACGAGGGGCACGGCGGGCAGCCACTGACCGCTCCTACAACCGCTGTTTCAAGATTGTGCAAGCACCGACCAATCACCTGTAGGGGCGACCTTTGGTCGTCCGCAGACCGAGCGACGAAGGCGTCGCTCTTTACAGATCAACAATTATCGAATATAAGGAGAAAAAGCTATGAAAAATATCAAAATCTGCGACATTACAATGCAAAGCGACAATCTTGATTTAAGCTTTAGAGAAAAGATTGAACTTTCAAAACTGCTCGACCGTTTAGAGGCGTCGGTCATCGCACTGCCGCCTATAAAACAGCCCACGGTTGACCTGCTTTTGGTAAAATCAATCTGCACAGCGGTCAAACACAGCTCGGTCTCGGTGCCGGTCGGCCTTGATATTGCACAGGCAGATGCCGTGCTCGCTGCACTTTCACAGGCGGTATCACCCCGTATTTCGGTCACAGTACCGCTCAGCGCTGTGCAAATTGAATATGTCTGTCGCAAAAAGCCCGATGAA
This sequence comes from uncultured Oscillospiraceae bacterium, assembly GCA_964367895.1. Lineage (GTDB taxonomy): Bacteria > Bacillota > Clostridia > Oscillospirales > Butyricicoccaceae > CAYJAS01. The sequence goes on from CAYJAS010000026.1 coordinate 14,164, forward strand.
ATCATAGATGCCATCTCCCAAGTGGTCGCACACTGCGCCAAAAGCGGTGCTGAAATTGAGTTTGTCGGGCAAGATGCCACACGTGCCGACCTGCCTTTTGTCGCCCGTGCAATCCAAGCGGCCATCTCCGCAGGTGCAAGCACGGTAACCGTGTGCGACAGTGCCGGCGCAATGCTTCCCGACGCTTTTGGCAGTTTTGTAGCTGAGCTCTGCGCCGCTGCTCCCTCGCTCTCATCGGTCGCTTTTGGCGTACTGTGCCACAGCGAGCTTGGCATGGCAGATGCCTGTGCCGTAGCCGCCCTCTCTCAAGGCGTTACCGAAATTAAAGCGGCGGCCTCACCGCAAAATTGCCCCTCGCTCTCTGTTATCTCGGCCGTTATCGCCGCCAAAGGCAGTGGCTTGGGGGTAAAATGTTCGGTCAACACCACCGAAATGAGCCGTCTGCTGTCGGGCATTCACAGACTTTGCTCGCCAATGCGCCAAAGTGGCACGCCTGAAAGTAGCACCCAAAATCGCACAGACGATGAGCAGGGCATTTTGACTGCGAGCGACTGCGCCGACTCGGTCACCAAAGCGGTGCAAAGCCTTGGCTTTGAACTCAACGAGGAGGACAATGCCCGTGTCTATGACGCTTTTGTGCGCCTTGCCGCCGACAAGCAAAGCATCAGCCGACGGGAGCTTGAAGCCATTGTCGATACCGTAGCAATGCAGGTTCCGCCCACCTATTCGGTGGACAGTTATATTATCACCACCAGCAATTTGATAAGCGCCACCGCACAGGTACAGCTGAAAAAGGTCGGATGTGACGACAATCTGTCGGGCTTTTCGGCAGGTGCTGGTCCGATAAATGCGGCATTTTTGGCGGTCGAGAGCATCGTTCAAAGTCACTACGAGCTTGAGGATTTCCAAATCCGTGCCATAACAGAAGGGCGTGAAGCCATGGGCGAAACAATCGTCCGTCTGCGCTCGGGCGGAAAACTGTACTCGGGCAGAGGACTTTCGACCGACATCGTCGGCGCAAGCATCAGGGCATATGTAAATGCCCTCAACAAAATCGTCTATGAGGAGGGGCAATCATGAATCTGAGTTTTTCAACAAGGGGCAATTGCGCCCTTTCCTTTGCCGAAGCGGTAGCAACCGCCCGTGATTTGGAGTTTTCCGGCATAGAGTTTTACAATGCCCACAAACAGCCCTCGCTCACCGGCAAGGGTGCACCGCTTTCCGCTTCAAGTGCTGTCTCCTCAAACAGAATATTGAGTGAAAGCAGTCTTAAAATAGCCTGCTTTGACAGCTCTTGCGACCTCAGTACCGACAGCGCTTCCGAGGCTACCGCTCTGATAGATGCCGCCTCAGACTTTGGTGTACCCTATGTGTCTGTGTGCGCCCTGTCGGGCGACAGCTCGGACATTACCGAAAAGTTAGCGGAGATTGTAGCGCACGCACAGCAAAAATCGGTTTGCGTCTTGCTCAAGACAAGCGGTATTTTCTCGGCCACAGACCGCCTTCGCCAAACCCTTGACAGCTTTGCAAGCGACCATCTCGCCGCTTTGTGGGATGTTCACCACACCTATCGCACGGCAGGCGAAAGTGCCGACCAAAGCATAAAAACCTCGGAGCATACATCTGCCATGTCCATCTGCGTGATTCAAACGAGCAGGGCGATTACAGCATAATCGGTGAGGGCACTTTGCCCATAGCCGATGCAATGCTTGCTCTGTCCTCTATAAATTACCACGGATTTATCTCGGCCGTATGGAAAAGCGAATGGATGGAGCAGCTGCCCGACACCGAGATAATTTTTGCCCATTTTGCAACCTATATGAGCCGTTTTGACAGCCCGAGGGGCAAGCGCAGAGAACTGTATCCCAATCATGACCACAGCGGAACCTTTGTCTGGAAAAAAGACGAACTGCTCGATCTGACCTTTTCGCAGGTGCTCGACAAAATGGCCGATGAATACCCCGACCAAATTGCCGTGCGCTATACCACCCTTGACTACACAAAGACCTATTCCGAGTTTAAACAGCATGTAGACCGCTTCGCCCGTGCCCTTATGTCGCTCGGCGTGCGCCCCGGCTGTAAAGTTGCCGTTTGGGCGACAAATGTTCCGCAGTGGTTTGTGGCCTTTTGGGCGACCACCAAAATCGGCGCCGTGCTGGTCACGGTTAACACCGCCTACAAAATCCACGAGGCCGAATATCTGCTTCGTCAGTCGGACACACATACACTTATCATAATCGAATCTTGCCTTGACTCGCACTATGCCGGCATAATCGCCGAGCTGTGCCCCGAGCTTGAAAACAAGGCCTTTGACCAACCTCTGCACTCAAAGCGCCTGCCCTTTTTGCGCAATGTAATCACGGTGGGGTATACCCAAAAGGGTTGCATGACCTTTGAGCAGGCCGAGGCACGTGCCGACATGGTAACCGGGGCTCAACTTGAGCGTGTCGCCGCCAAAGTAAGGCCTGGCGATGTTTGCAATATGCAGTACACCTCGGGCACCACAGGCTTTCCAAAAGGGGTTATGCTTACCCATTATAATGTAATAAACAACGGAAAATGCATCGGCGACCGCATGGATTTGTCGACCGCCGACCGCATGCTCATTCATGTGCCTATGTTCCACTGCTTTGGCATGGTGCTTGCAATGACCGCTTCCATGACCCACGGCAGTACAATTTTCCCACTTCCCTACTTTTCGGCAAAATCCTCACTTTCCTGCATACACAATGAGCGGATAACCGTCATGCACGGTGTGCCGACAATGTTTATCGCCATGCTCAACCACCCCGATTATGAAACGACCGATTTTTCGCACATGCGCACCGGTATTATGGCAGGTGCAGGCTGTCCGCCTGAGCTTATGCGCCGTGCCTCTAAGCCCGACGGGCTCAACATGCGTGGTATCGTCAGCGTATATGGGCAGACCGAGTGTTCCCCGGGAAATACTATGAGCGACTGGCTTGACGACGATCACACACGCTGTGACACGGTCGGCTATGCTTTGCCACATATCGAGTGCAAGGTTATAGACCCCGAAACCGGCGAAACGGTGCCCGATGGTGTCAACGGCGAGTTTTGTGCCCGTGGCTATAATATTATGAAGGGATATTACAAAATGCCTTTGGCCACTAAAGAGGCGATAGACGAGCAAGGCTGGCTTCATTCGGGAGATCTCGCCTGTAAAGACCCGGACGGCAGTTTCCGCATAACCGGCCGCCTGAAGGATATGATCATCAGAGGCGGTGAAAATATCTATCCCCGTGAGATTGAGGAGTTTGTCTACACCCATCCGTCCGTCAAAGATGTGCAGGTAATCGGTGTCCCCGATCAAAAATACGGCGAGGAGATTATGGCGTGCATTATCCTAAAAGAAGGGCAATCGGTGACGGTCGAGCAAATGCGAGAGTATATTATGGCGAGTATGGCACGCCATAAGGTGCCCAGATATATTGATTTTGTCGACAGTTTCCCGATGAATGCCGCCGGCAAAATTATGAAGTATAAAATGAGAGAAGCGGCCGCCGCACGGCTAAGTTCC
>CAYJAS010000027.1:0-5728 GCA_964367895.1 uncultured Oscillospiraceae bacterium
GAACTACACCTGCACACGGCAAATCAGCTTTTCAATTATATTATGTTTATTTGCTTTTGTCAACACTAAATGCAAAAAATAACGAAAAATATTTTTTCTCGGTTTTTACGGCATGTCCAAACTGCCAAAACTACGGGACGGAGGTTGCCTCCGTCCCACTCGACAAAGTGTTTTATCGGTCTTTAAATATTTTCATTATGTCGTCAAACGGATCGTCCGGATTGCTTTCCTGCTCTTTTGGCTTTTCGGTCTCGGGTTGTACCGGCAATTGCTCAGGCGCTACCGGCGCTGTACCGTCACGCAGAAAATCGGCAGGACTTTTAATGCCTGCATCGGCTCCCGGGGCTGAAGGCGCCCCCACCGCTACCGGTTCATTTGCACCGATTTTTGCGGCGGCATCGGACACGATATTTTTGGGCAAAGTGGTCGGCACAGCGTCAAATCCCGTTGCAACAACGGTAATTCTGATTTCATCGTCAAGTGAATCGTCAATAGAAGCACCAAAGATGATGTGCGCTTCCGGGTGTGCCGCTTGCTGAACCATCTCGGCGGCGTTTTCAATCTCCTCAAGCCCAATGTCGGGAGAACCGCAAACATTAAGCAGCACGCCTCTTGCGCCGTTTATCGAAGTTTCAAGCAGCGGGCTTTGAATTGCAGCACGTGCCGCATCTACCGCTTTTTCCTTGCCCGAGGCACGACCGACACCCATATGTGCATAGCCTGCATTGCGCATTACTGCGGCGACATCGTTAAAGTCAAGGTTAATAAGCCCGGGCACGGTCATAAGCTCGCTTATGCTTTGCACAGCCTGTCTCAGCACATTATCTGCCACTTCAAAGGCATTTTGGAAGGTTATCTTCTGATCGCTGACCATCTTTAGGCGCTCATTTGGTATGATAACAAGTGCATCTACATGCTCTTTCAAATCGGCGATTCCGCTCGAAGCCTGCTCGATACGCTTTTTGCCCTCAAACGAAAAGGGTCTGGTGACTATTCCGACAGTCAGCACACCAAGTGACTTTGCCACTTGTGCCACTACCGGTGCCGCACCCGTTCCCGTGCCGCCGCCCATACCTGCTGTGATAAAGACCATGTCCATGCCCTCTAAAATGGCACGAATCTCGTCCTCACTCTCTTGCGCCGCCTTGCGCCCGACTTCGGGGTTGCCGCCTGCGCCCAAGCCTTTTGTAAGCTTGTCCCCTATTTGAAGTTTCGTCGGAGCTGCCGAATAATCAAGGGTTTGTCTGTCGGTATTAATTGCGACAAACTCCACCCCTTGAAGCTCACTCCCTATCATTCTGTTTACCGCGTTTCCGCCGCCACCGCCGACGCCTACAACGCGAATTTTCACCCTCAGTTCTTCGCCGATTTCAATTGCAAAGCTCATCCGTATAAACCTCCGTCAATCTGTTTGTTCTCTTATAAATCGGGCCACTGTTATATCGGACACATCAATTGTACCCACCTCATTGGCCCCTATTTCCTCATTTACCAACACATCAAGATACCTGAGCTTTTTATCGAGCTCCTCTGTCGTGCCTATCTCGACGGTAAACCGTTCAAGATAGGTAAAGCTGATATCATATGCGTGTGCAATGTCTATTTCACCTATATTCTCCAGTATACCATTATTTAAAGCAGTATTCAATAACAAAAATAAAGGATTTTGCTGTTGTTGCTGAGAAAAATTGGAATAAGTGCCCACTTCGGGCTCTGTCAGAGCCACTCCCTTTATCACGCAAAAGTCATTTTGCTCATCAAAGCCGACCTTTTCAAGCAATTTTCCATTGACATCTATTATAAAATCACCTGAACTTGTGCTCAAAATTGCTACCGGCACGCATTCTATTACAATTATTTCCACCTTATCAGGCAATCTTCTTCGAATGGAAATCTCATCGAGATATGGAAACTCATCAAAAAGTCGATTGATAGCTGTAAACTTGTTAAACAAAAACATATTGCTCGATATTTCAATCCCTGTTTGGATTACTATATCCTGTTCGTTGTATCTGCTGTCGCCGGTGACAAAGATTTCATTTACCCTAAAAAACACCGTCACTGCGGCAATAATTGCGGCAATTGTAAGTAGCACAACCAAAAGAATGACAAAGGCTCGTCCGCCCCCGCCACGCTTTTTGCGTCTGCGCCGCCGCTTTCTGCTGCTTGCCATAAATCTATCTCCTGCTATATATAATATCGAGGGAGGGCGCACACGGCGGTACGCCCTTTTGTCTTTATTGCTTTACCCGCACAATATCTCCTCCGAGCGAGGCCATGACATTCTCAATATATTCATAGCCTCTGTCGATGTGGAAAATGTCATCAATTCTACTGCTTCCCTGTGCACCGAGCGCCGCAATGACCAGCGCCGCACCACCGCGCAAATCGGTACAGCATACATGGGCTCCGCTCAGTTTTTCGATGCCACTGACGACAGCTGCACGGCCGGAAATCCGTATGTCTGCGCCCATTCTCACAAGTTCTGCCGTATGCCTAAAGCGGTTTTCAAAGATATTTTCGAAAAATACCGTGGTTCCGTCCGCCGTACAAGCGGTTGCCATAAGTTGCGCTTGAGCATCGGTGGGAAACCCGGGATAAGGCATAGTGCGCACAGGTGACATACCGCTAATGCGCCCTTCACTTTTTATACGCACCGTTCTTCCTGCCGTGCGAATATCGCATCCGCTCTCACTCAGTAGCTGAATAATTGTGCCTATATGCTCCGGCTCTGCTTCGGAAAGTGAAACATCGCCTCCGCAAACTGCGGCGGCGCAAAGATATGTAGCTGCCTCTATTCTGTCGGGCAAAATGCTGTGCCGCACATCGGCTCGCGTGTTGCCGCCCACCACCGAAATCTCACTCTCTCCGGCTCCGCTGACCGTTGCACCGGTTTTGTGTAAAAAGCGCATCAAATCGACAATTTCAGGCTCTCGAGCGGCATTGATAATTCGAGTTACCCCTACACATGCCGTTGCTGCCAGCATTATGTTCTCGGTTGCACCGACACTCGGAAAGCTCAGTATAATATCTCTGCCTTTCATACTGTCGGCGTTACAGATGATTTCACCGCCACTGCGCTCTATGCGAACGCCCAGCTTTTCAAGCGCCGAAAGGTGAAGGTCAATAGGCCTGCTCCCCAGCTCGCAACCGCCCGGTGTTGACAGTCTTGCCTGACCGCATCGTGCGATAATGGGCCCTAAAAATATAACCGACGAGCGCATCTCTCGCATCAGATCATGTGGCACATCACATCTGGTGATATTTCGAGAGTCGACCGTGATGGTCTTGCCCTCTCTGCTGACCGTGCATCCAAGATGCTTTAGGATTTTTATTGCCGACTCAACATCTCGCAGGTCGGGACAGTTATGTAATATATTTTCGCCGGCATTTATGAGGGTTGCCGCCAAAATCGGCAGCACGCTGTTTTTAGCTCCGTTTACGGTAATGGTACCCTCAAGCCGATTACCGCCATTGACAAGAAAATAGCTCATGTTGTAGACCTCTCTGCATAGGAGTTTTCATACTCATAATATGCCGAGGTCTTTTAAGCTGTACTTGGTCTATTGGGTCAACGAAAAGGAAGATATGGCGATTTTCGCCCTAATTTACTGCATAGTCGCCTAAAGGTTGCTCTTAGATTACAAAAGAGTATCTATAAGTTTTTTCGGCCTTTTGGCGCTACATTTATGATAATACCACATTTCAAAGAAAATTTTAAGTAGTAAATTGTAATAAATAAGTTAAAATTAAGGCAAAAGTCAATTTTTTTCTTGCATTTACCGTAAAACACGATAAAATTGATATATATTGTTATATTAAGTGTTTAACGAAACGGAGACATATTATGAAAAAATTACTTATGCTTACCACCGGCGGAACTATCGCCTCTGTCGCTTCGGCTGATGGGCTTGCCCCCTCCGGCAGTGATGAGATTTTGCGCCACATAGGACACAGCGGAGCTTTTGAACTTACCGTAAAAGAGGTGCTGACCCTTGACAGCTCAAATATTCAACCCGAGGAATGGCGAGTCATTGCACGTGCCGCCTTTGAGCACATACACGATTTTGACGGCATAGTCATCACCCACGGCACCGACACAATGGCATATACCGCTTCCATGCTTTCCTTCATGCTTTCAAATGTACCAATTCCTATCGTGCTGACCGGCTCACAACTGCCCATTTCCCATCCGCTGACCGATGCAATTTCCAATATGCGCACGGCATTTGCCATGGCGCAGAGCGGAAAGCCCGGCGTTTTTGTCGCATTTAACCGCAGGATCATGCTCGGCTGTCGTGCTGTAAAGGTGCGCACCACCGCTTTTAACGCCTTTGAGAGCGTCAATCTCGACCCTGTCGGAATTGTAAACTCACGCGGACTGCTTATAAACGAGCAACTTTTACCGCAAGTAAGCGGCACTCCGGCACTGCTTGACAGCATCGACTCATCGGTCTTTTTGCTCAAGCTTACCCCCGGCTCAAACCCCGATATTATAGATATGCTTATCAATAACGGCATCAAGGGCATTGTACTTGAGGCCTTTGGAATAGGCGGAATGCAGTTTATCCGCCGTGACTTTTCGCTCAAATTGCGCCATGCCTCCGAAATGGGTGTGCCGGTTGTTGTGTGCAGTCAATGCCTTTACGAGGGAGCAGATTTTTCGCTCTATCAAGTCGGGCAAAAGGCGCTTGACACCGGAGTTATAGAGGCATATGACATGACAAGCGAGGCGACGGTCACCAAGCTGATGTGGGGACTGGGGCAACAGCTTGACATACCCGCTCTGCGTCTGCTGTTTGAAACCAATATAGCCGGCGAAGTGACGGTGCCTCAGTGATAAGCCCTCGCCTGTCACCGCTAAAAGGAGATGCCACGGCGGTAGCGCTTGTGCTTGCTTTGTGTGCCCTTTGCGCCTTTATCTTTGCACCGCAATCGGCAGGACAAACGGCCAATATTTACCGCCACGGCGAGCTTATCCACAGCCTGCCACTCAACGAGCACGCAACGGTAATTGTTAGCGGTCAATATCAAAATACCATCACCACCGGTGATGGTAATGTGCATTTCGAGCATTCCGACTGTCCCGGTGGAGATTGCATGCTTAGCGGTCGCATCTCGCTCGCCGGACAATCGCTTGTGTGTCTGCCAAACGGTGTCACAGTGCATATTACCGGCGGCGTCGATGCCGTGGCGAGGTAAGCTTATGAAAAACACACTTGCTAAAAGCTTAGCACAATCTGCCGTATTAGTGGCGCTTGCCCTTGCGCTGTCATGGGTGGAACGGTTTATACCGCTCGGTCTTTTAATTCCCCTTCCCGGCGTCAAACTCGGACTCGCCAACATAGTTACCCTTGTCGCCCTTTACATGCTCCCATTTCGGCAAACCACTTTGATTTTGCTCGGGCGCATTGTGCTCGGCTCTGTCTTTGCCGGACTGTCCGGCTTGCTTTTTTCACTGTTTGGCGGAATTGCCGCACTTCTTTGCATGTCACTGGCCAAACGGACGCCCTTTCTCTCGATTTACGGTGTGAGCATTTTGGGTGCCGCCGCCCACAACATCGGGCAAATTGCCGCCGCTGTGCTTGTGCTTGGCACAGTCCATGTCGCCGTATGGCTTGCCCCCCTTTTGGCGCTATCACTGCTTAGCGGTGCGATTACAGCCATTACCTCCTCCGCCTTGCTAAAGGCGTTATTTAAAACACAGAATGGAGATTTAGCGTGAAAA
>CAYJAS010000027.1:5828-17613 GCA_964367895.1 uncultured Oscillospiraceae bacterium
CGCACCAGCTCACCCATAGAGGGATGATATGCACCTGCTACCGCTCCGCCGCTCGACAGCTCCTCGGTCGGGTTAAGGCCTATTCTGAGTGCCGGGATACCGTCATTATCAAAAATCTCCAAAATATCTGCGCACATGTCCACCGCTTGTTCCAAAGTACAGGCGGTGTATTTGCCGTTTTTAAAATCATCGCACAGCTCGGTGTCCTCAATAACACAAACCGGATAAATCCTCACCCCATCAGGCGCAAGCTTGCATATTTCGTGTGCGGTGTAAAGCTCATCTTGCCTGTCACTACTCGGCAAGAAAACCATCATTTGAAGCACAAGCTCAAACCCCTGCTTTTTGATACTTTGAACGGCGTTTCGGGTGTCTTGCGCCGTATGTCCACGCTTTGAGCTTAAAAGCACATGATCGCACATCGACTGTGCTCCCAGCTCTATTGTGCGGACTCCGCTCTGCCAAAGTGTGTGCAATATGCCGTCGTCTATACCGTCCGGTCTGGTGGAAATTCTGATGCTTTCGACCGTGCCGTCTTGCAAAAATCTCTGCACACTGTGCAAATAATCCTCCATCAGCGGACGCTCTATGGCAGTAAAGCTACCTCCGTAAAAGGCAACCTGTGGATTTTCGGCATACAAAAGTGCCTTTTCTATCTCACCACTCACCTGCTCCGGTGTCGGAGCTTTTGGCGTTGCAATTCGCCTTTGATTGCAAAACACGCAATCGTTCGGACATCCGACATGGGGTATAAAAATCGGTATTATCGAGCGTTTCATTGACCCATCAGCTCAAGTGCCGCCTTTGCGGCCGCCTGTTCGGCAAGTTTTTTACTGCGTCCACTGCCTTCGGCTATCGAGTTTGAGTTTATCATCACCTCAATGACAAAAACCTTCTCATGATCGGGGCCGCTTTCCTCTTTCAGGCGATAGGTTAGCACTTCTTCGTGATTTTTTTGCACAATCTCCTGCAAGGTTGTTTTGTAGTCTATGACCTTGTTGCCGGCGAGAGTTTCCTCTGCCTTTTGCTTTATAAAATCAATAATAAACTGTCTTGCGATCTGCAGTCCCCCGTCAAGGTACAGCGCACCAAGCATCGCCTCTACCGCATCGGCAAGAAGTGACGGTCTGCTTGCGCCGCCGCCTGCACGCTCCCCTTTTCCGAGAAGTAATTTACTACCTAAATCAATCGACATTGCAAACTCACACAGCGAAGGCTCACAAACTATCGCCGCACGCAGCTTGGTCATCTCCCCCTCGGGCAGACTGCGATATCGCTCAAAAATAAAATCGGCACATATCACGCCGAGAACACTATCCCCCAAAAACTCCAGTCGTTCATTGCTCTTAATGCCCTTTTCACGATTTTCATTGGCATATGAGCTGTGTGAAAGGGCGTTTTGATACAAACGCTCGTCTTTGAAGTCATAAGTGAATTGTCTGAAATTACATGTCACGACATGTCCTCCTAAGATTAAATGGTTATCAGCTTTTCGCCCTCTTTAAGTATTTCTGTAAGCGGTATGCCCATCGGCTCGGGCTCTATCCCCAGCTGCTTAAGCTTGTCCACCACACCAAACATTTTTGCACAAGCGATGCATGCTCTGACCTTTACACCTGCAAAAACCGCCATTTTAAGACGCTCCTGAATCGTTTCGTCTTGGGCGAGTAGCTTTGAGGAGGCTCCCCAAACGATTATTTCAACCTCGTCCCACCAACCGTTTTTCTTCGCATTCGTCGCATACATAAATACCATTGTGTGGGCTGTTTCGGGATTATCATTTACCCAAAGTATGTTTAATTTTTCTTTCATAATTTAATCTCCCTTTGGTATATTGCGGTAATTTCCGCTTTTAAAATAATAGCACAAGAAAACCCGATTTGTCAACCGAGAGCATTGCTTGCTTTTAGTATAAAAGGGGCGGATTTACCTCCGCCCCTTTTATCACTCTTTAAAAGTCGCCCTCAATAAGATCTAAAATATCTTCCTCTTTCATTACAAGGAGCATTTGACTCTTTACCACATCTCTCATAATGGAGCGTGCACTATTATTTATTTTAAGCAGTTCATCTATACTTCGTGCCTGTTTTGGCACTATTCCGGCTTTAATTGCTCGGTTTGAGGTAGCCTCACTCATGTCTATCAGCGGTGAAATTCCCGTGCTCGCATCTACAAGACTTCCGCTTGGATCGTCAAGACGGCGGGTTGTAAATCGATAATTTGCATTGTCGATGAAAAAGCGCACAAAATATTTACCTTTTGGCAGGTTTTTAAAGAGGTATTGCCCATTTTTTCCGCTTGCATCGGGCGTGGTGAAGGCCACCGCAATCACCACCCGATTTTCGTCGAGTAGCATTACCCCGACATCATTTACAAAGGGCTCATCAGGGGTGAAAATGCCCTCGCCCGAGCTGTCAAGCCAAACAAATCCACCCAGTTCTACTGTATCTGGTGCGGTTTCATTTATCGAAATTCCCACCTTTTCCGGCTCAATGGCCAGCAAGCGCTGCTGTACATCGTTGATGTCGAGGTAAGTGACATCGGCGGCGAAGGAATTCCACGCCACCTGTTCACTGAGCACCCCAACTGGAACACTGCCAAACACCTCTACCTGAAGATACTCCGAAGGCCTCAGCACAACCTCCTTTGTCTTGACCTTAAATGCGCGCAATTGCGTCATATCCTCCGGAAGGTCTTCGCTCCAGTCATCATCGGTGCCTATGACATCAAAGGCCGGGCCAAAGCGAATTGGGTCTTTGCTCTTTGAATATTGAATGTCAAAATCAACCGTTTGCTCATCCGGCAGAAGCTTTGCCACCACATCGCTGATGGAGTAGACATTAAACTCACTCGCTCTCGGTGTTGTCGGCGAGATTACCGCACTATCGCCCACATACGGCAAAATATCAACAATCTCAACCCCTGTAAGGTCGCTGTTACCGATGTTCTTAACGGTGATTTTATACTCCAGCTTGCCCCCTTCATAGGTCTTTCCGACCAGCGGTTGCTCGACATAATCGCTGTCAAGTGCACCCTTTACCTTTTTATCGGACGAGGTGCTGACAAAAAAGAGTATTCGGTTTGGTATTTCATTACTCATGCAGTATTTTGTGTCTACCGTGCTATCGTCCGCTATATTATATTTGTCGTAATATACATCAAAATTGCTCGGTATGCGCCCTACACTTCCGACTGTGTTGCAAAGCATGCTGCAGCTAATCTGTCCATATGCACCCACCGCCACCTGAGCATCAAAGGTGATTGTGGCTGTGGCAAGCTGGCGGAAAGAAAAGGCAAACTCATCGCTAAACTGATATTTGACCAAGGTTTCGCCTGTCTCGGTGAAATCGGCGATTACAGTCGGCGCTGGCATAACGGGCGAAGTTTCGGTAAATACATCGGTAAATTTGAACTTTTCGTTTCCTATATAATTTAGCTCTGCCGGAAGCAGAATAGCAAAAATCGGATTTTGAAGTCGTGAGGAGTTACATCTCACTGTCATGCTCAGGCTCAACATATCGCCCGGCCTTATCGGATTTGTGCCCACACTGCTTTGCAATGTAGGCCTTAAAACGCATATATTATCGACTATAGTGGTAGCGTTTTGAAAACGTTCAAACTGCTCTCCCTCGGCATTTTGATAATCGAGGTGAATATGATCCAAAATATCACTTGCCAGCGGCACATCGGCGTTTACAATACCGTACAAAGTAGGGGGTGACAGTTCGCTCAAGCCGACGGTAATTCCCTGCAGTCGCCACCTCAAGACCGAAAGACGGTCATCGCTTTCGATAAAATCGCTCAGCATTATCTCACTGCTCACATCTGTACTAAATGTGCCGAAAACCCCGCCATTTCCGTTTACCGTATCATACTCAATGGTGTACTGTCCGCCCAAACTCTGTCCGATTGCCCCTATGCTGAACGAGCCGGTCTCAAACTTATAAAATGCCACCTCAACGGGAAGTTCATTTGTAAAAACGGCATTTAAAAGCGCCTGGTTACCGATATTTTCTATGCGCATGCGATAACACAGATATTCGTTTGGCAAGGTGTAATCGGGACAATAAATTGAAACCTCTGCATCATAAAGCGGTGCACTCAGCTGGACATCGTGCACCTCCGTTTGGCTTTGCTCTCCATCGTGCACAAAGACTGCGTCACTGGTGATTTGATCGCCGATTAGCGCATCGGGCGATATAATGGCTTTGTAGATAAAGCGATAGCGCTGTCCGCTGTAAGACGGAATGTTAAATACCATCGAATTGTCTGCGAAACTGCCTACCGTACCGTCTGCTTCTTTATCGGCAAACTTGCTTGAGGCATCGGCACCCACCACTTCAAAGCTCTCATCAATAGCCATGCTATCGGTTCCGAAACAAGTAATGGATATGCTCTCGGCGGCAGTGCCCAAATCCCCATAATTTTCAAGGGTTAGTCTAAAATAAACCTCACCACCCGGTGCAGGCTCTATCGACGGCAAAATAATCTCTCTGCTTATTTCAAAGCGTGGCGTCACACTAAGAGCTATTTGAGCGCTCTGTGACGAAAGCGCCTGCTCGCCGTTTATAAACATAATAGGCTCGGCCGTAAATGCCGTGCCGTTTGCTGTGCCGGCTTTGAAGGTCACGCCAAATCCAAGCCTTACAGCTATCCCTAAATCTGTAATTTGTCCAAAATCGTAAACCACTTCCGTACCACCGGAAACTTCGGTTGCCGTGGCACTTTTTACCGGATCTTTTGTATCTCCGAGATACACGTTTAAAAAGTCGGGAAAAAATATCTTAATTTGTGCAGAGCTTATCTGCCCTACAATGCCGGAAAAAGAGGCGTTAAGCGAATAGATAAAATTGCTTTCAAAATTTCCGCTTTGCCTGTCGACAGTTGCAAAAAGACTGGCCATTAAAAGCCCTCCAAAAAATCATTGTTATTGTGTCTTCCCACAGTATTTACAGCTGTGGAGTGGTTGATGCTCGGGCAACTCACTGTCGCACGGTAGGGTTTCGGAGCAATTACAAAAATGATGTGGTTTTGGGCAGCTGCCCATCGTTTCATAGATGCTCAAGGCGCTGTTCATCTTGCTGAGCAAAATCCACTCTTTCATGATTAGGTTGTTAATCATTGCGCTTGTTCCGCCACAGGCTTTTTCCAAATCCTCAAAGGAAATGTTGCACTGCCCAAAGCGCTTTATAACCTCTTGCAGTTTTTCTCCTTCTGCATTTATAATGTGCGCAATGGCCAGCTCCTCAATAGCTACCGCTTCGATAAGGCTTACAACAACTTCACAAATATCCGGCACATGCTCACGTTTTGGAACTTGGGGCATTCCCATTTGACCTTCTCCTTTACAGCTATTTTCAGTTGACTTTCAGTCGCATAATATAAGTTATGTACGGCACACCAAATTGTTGACACAAAAATTGTTTTTCTTTATATACTGTATTATTAAATGTGCCTTAGGGTGCCACCCTACACAAAGGCACTGACACTTTGGAGGGAGTTATGAGTATTTTTTCAAAACTTCATAAAAATCGGCAGGCCGATGAAGCAAGCACAGGAGATAAAACTCCTACCATTACACAAAAGCCTGAAAGCAAAACCGACGAGCAGGATATTTTTGTCCCCAGCGGCGCTATGATTTCCCTTTCGGAATACATGGAGAGCGATAGCCTGCTCAGCGAACATGTAGTACGGCTGAATAGCCTTATTTACAGTCCTAAGGCACAGCGAGAGGATTTTTTAACCGTGCTAAAATGCCTTGAAAGCGAACTGGCTGAATACAAACTCACTTTGCCCAAAAAAGAACATTTTGAAAATATTTTGACAGATATTAAACAACTTTCCCACTTGCAAATCAGCAATGAGTTTACCGAGCTTGAGCAGTTTAAATCCGATTTGCAGGTGCTGTCACAGCAGTTTGCGCTTGTAAAAAACATCGCTAAAAAAAGCGATGATGCACTAAGCGATGAGCAAGTTAAAAGCTTGTTTGATGCTCAACAACTGCAGCAGAGCTCCGTTGACGAACTTTTAGATGACCTTGATTCCTTTATCGAACAGGAGAGCAAACTGTCGCTTGAAATCACAAATTATGCAAATACAATAGAGGAGCTTAAACAGCGTTATAAATTTTCTGTCGACTTAAACGGCAAGAAAAGCCAGCTGATTGCCTTTGGAAAACAGTTATCCGTGCGGCGTGAACGATTGCTGAAGACCGAGCAAATATTGAAACAACGTGCCGAAGTGTTTTTCCCGACTGTTTTAAAGCTTCACTTTTCGTTTATCGGACTTTGCCGATATCTTGCAGCATTTGTTGAGCGAAAAATCGAGCTTTTTGTTGATGCTGACATAGGAAAAAACCCGATATATATTGCATATAACGAGCTTAAAGAGAATATCGACTCGGAATATCCGCAGGAGCATCGGTAAAAGCGAAAATTATCTTAACCCTGTCACAATCGCCCTCCTTTCTGAATAGTATGCGGTATAGCGTTTATATTCCCCCTATGGGTGTCACTCGAGGGGGGCGCTAAATTACTGATTAAAGGGGACACCAATTATGTCAATGCCGACCATTCCCGATCTGTCCGCAACCATCGACGTTACCAGAGACGACGCAGTAAATATCATACTTTCCTCTATTGGTATGGAGGAGCTCAGCCTTGCTCATATTCTCAATGCCGAGGCAGAGAAAATCCAGTTTGCACTGGGCACACTGGAAACCGCAACAGAAGCTGCCAGCCTTGAAGACATTATGAAGGTCAACAGCTCAGCCAAAAAAATGCTGCGCGACGTCATCAAAAATCAAATGCTGATAGGCATGAAGATGGAAGATACTGTCGAGCTTGCGCAGATGGAAGCTGCGGTCGTACCGACTCCGTAAGTCGGTAATAGCTCAGACATTCAGTCGCTGATGACAGCTGCCGCATTATCATAGCCTGTCATATTATTGACGGTCACGGCGCACTTGTGCCCGTGGCCGTTTTGTATTAGGAGGAATAATTTTGGACGACAAAGAAAAAAGCTTTATCCAATCTATCAGCAGTAAAAATATAGCTTTTATATCGGTTGTGGCAATTTTCATTGTACTTTTAGCGCAATCTGCACTGTCACTGTTTTTTGCGGAGCCAAGTGAGGCACTCGCTCAAATTGACATTGTTTTCAGAACCTCACTTAGTTCACTTTTTGGTTATCTTTTGAGTGTTGTGTCAATAAACGGCGCCAAAGCAAGCAAAGGCACACAGCCTGAAAATAGCACACAGAGCAAAAAAATCGGCTTTAGTGGGCAGTCACCGGCCGATACGCCTACCGCAAAAATGGAGGGTGAAACGGAAAAAAGCAGTGCTGTTTTGCCTACACAACCAAGCGCAACAAGTATTAAAAAGAAAAAAAGGATTTTAAATTATCAAATTTTAATCCTTGCAGGCGGATGTGTCTTTTGCCTGTTGGTGATGATATTCGCCAGAAACTTCAGTCACCACTTGGTAGGTGGCTCATCTACCACCGCTACCCTTTCGCTTTACAGAGATTTTATCTCGGCGAGTTTGGGTGCCCTTATCGGTTTGTCAAAGGATTGAGGGCATTAAAATAAAAACCCGCCCTCGGGCGGGTTTTGCAGACTGCCTCCAAACCTTTGGTTTTGAGATTGTCTGACCGACACACGGTGTCGGCGGCCTTCGAGGAAGGCCGTAAAATTGAGTATTTGCCTGCAAATGCTCGATTTTCAAAGCCACCGTAATTTATTTACGGTAGGCTTTTTTAATTTTCAACGTGTCAAAAATACTTTTTTGACACGTTGAAAAACCCGCCCTTCGGGCGGGTTTTGTTTTAAATTAGCATTAGTTTGTATTTTGCCAGCTCAGAAGGTGAGCAATAGACAAAATGCTCGGGCTCTATCTCGACCATGCTCGGTTTTTCTACCGAATAATCATGATGCTCCTTCGGGTCATAATCGACGCGCTGGCGCGACCGCTCTGTAAGCGGATTTGGCTCGGGTATTGCCGAAAGTAGCGCCTTTGTATACGGATGAAGCGGGTTTTTATAAAGGTCATCGCCCTTTGCCACTTCTACAAGCTTTCCGTAATACATAACACCTATACGGTCAGAGAAATACTTGACGACCGAAAGATTGTGTGCAATAAACACGATGGTCAGTCCAAGATCTTCTTTGAGGTCGTTGAGCAGGTTGATAACCTGCGCCTGAATTGAAACGTCAAGCGCCGAAACCGGCTCGTCAGCTATAATTAGCTTGGGCTGAACAATTATCGATCGGGCTATACCGATACGCTGGCGCTGTCCGCCCGAAAACTCGTGCGGATAGCGTGTGGCATGCTCCTGGGTCAGTCCGACCTTGCCGAGCATTTCCACGACACGCCTGCGAATTTCCTCTTTGTCCTTCATGCCACGAACTCTAAGACCTTCCCCTATAATTTCCTCTATGGTCATACGGGGATTGAGTGACTCGACAGGGTCTTGAAAAATCATGGCTATATTATCGGTCAAATACTTGCGTAGATCATTGTCCATTTTGCCGGAAATCTCACGGCCGTCAAACTTAACTGTGCCACTTGTTGGGTTATACAGACGAATTATTGTGCGTCCGGTTGTCGTCTTTCCACATCCCGATTCGCCGACAAGTCCAAAGGTTTCTGCCGGTCTGACGCCGAAGCTTACATCATCGACTGCTTTAACGGTCATCTTATTCTTTCCCCTGCCCGAATGGAAGTATTGGCAAAGGTTTTCAACTTCAAGAAGGTATTTGTTAGACATTTGCCGCCTCTCCTTTCATTCTTTTAATACGGGCGCTGAGCACCTCTGGCATTTCCACTGCCGGTGCATCGGGATGCAGTAGCCAAGTCGCCGCATAATGGGTATCGCTCACCTTAAACATTGGCGGTTGCTGCTCAAAATCAATTTTCATGGCGTACTGATTTCTCGCTGCAAAGGCATCACCTTTCGGCGGATAGATCATATTAGGCGGTGTGCCCGGTATGGCAAGCAATCTGTCCTTTGTTTGCAAATCGGGCATTGAGCTTAAAAGCGCCCAAGTATACGGATGTTTCGGGTCAAAGAAGATTTCTTCGCTCATGCCGCTCTCGACTATTTTGCCGGCATACATCACGTTTACACGGTCTGCCATGTTTGCCACAACACCAAGATCATGGGTTATGAATATTACCGACAAATTACGCTCTTTTTTGATATCATTGATAAGTTCAAGAATTTTCGCTTGAACGGTAACGTCAAGCGCAGTTGTCGGCTCGTCACATATCAGTATCTCCGGATCAGACGCAAGAGCAATCGCTATAACAATGCGCTGGCGCATACCACCCGAAAACTGGAAGGGGAACTGATTAAACCTACGCGCGGCATCGGGTATTCCTACAGCGGTCATCAGCTCAATAGCTTCAGCCTTTGCCGCCGACTTGCTGATTTTTTTGGTCAGGTGTAGCACCTCTGTAATTTGCTTTCCTATTTTCATAATAGGATTCAGCGCAGACAGCGGATCTTGGAAAATGAGGCCGATTTTCTTTCCTCTGATTTTATGGAAATCATCCTCTTCAATTTGCGTAAGATCCTTGCCCTCGTACATAATCGACCCTGTGTCAATAATGGCATTTTGCGCCAAAATTCCGAGCACGGCTTTGATGCTGACCGATTTACCTGAGCCCGATTCTCCGACTATTGCGACCGTCTCGCCTCTTTTTAGATCAAAGCTAATCCCCCTTACAGCACGAACAAGTCCGCCGTAAGCACGAAAAGAAATTGTCAAGTCCTCTACTTTGAGGACGGTTTCTCTGTTATCTACACTCATAGCATTACTCCTCTCCGCGCCTTGTTGGGTCAAGCGCATCTCTCAATCCGTTTGAGAAAAGGTTAAAGGCTATCATAAGCACTGAAATCAATATCGCCGGGAAAAGAGTTTGATACGGATATTGCAGTAGCACTTTTTGGCCTTCGGCAAGCATAACGCCTATTGACGGTTCGGGTGAGGGAACACCAAGGCCGATATAAGCCAAAAATGACTCCGAGAAGATAGCTCCGGGAATGGCTATCATCGAGCGGGTAATCAGCGGGCCTACCGAGTTAGGCAAAATGTGGCGGAAAATGAGCTTTTTGTCGGGAACGCCGAGAGTTCTCGCCGCCAAAACATATTCACGCCCTTTAAATCGGTAAAATTGCGCACGTATCAATCTTGCCGTTGGTATCCATCCGGTTATTGTCAGTGCCAAGATAATGGCAAAAAGCCCCGTTCCAAGCACCAATATAAACATCATGGTCATAACCAAATATGGTATACCGGACAGTATTTCGGTGATACGCATCATGATCATATCAACTTTACCGCCGTAATATCCTGCAACAGCACCGTAAATGACACCGATGACGAGGTTTGTTAAAACCGAGGCAAAGGCGATAATGAGCGAAATACGGGCACCGCGGAACAAGCGAGTAAAGAGGTCACGGCCGAGTGCATCCGAGCCAAACCAGAAGTAGACATCCTCTGCATCAGAGTAAGCATAGTAGTCAACAACCACGTCGACCACTTGAACACCCTTGACTTCACCTATAGGAATAATTTCAATTATTGCTTCCGGTGGGTAGCGGTCTTCATCTTCAAGGCTTGAAACTTTTCGGTTTTCAAGCACTCTGGTGCCGTCAGCTATTCCGAAATCTTCCAAAAACGGAATACGAGGTGGCATATCTTTAAGAGTAATATCCTGCTCAAGATAAGTAAAATCGTTAAAACCGGGTGCAAAAATCGCAAGCAAAATAACTACGATTATCACCCAAAATGAAAATACCGAAACTTTGTTTTTAGTAAGTCTTATAAATGCATCTTTGAAGAAGCCTATCGGTTTTGTTTGAAAAGCTTCATCTTTGATGTACTGGTCGGCAACCATATCAAATGAGTTTGCAGGCAAATCTCTGATATCCTGCGGAAGGCTTTCTTTTGTAATCATTTTCTACCTCCCATTCTGATACGCGGATCGAGCAAACCATATGAAATATCGGTTACAAGTATTGTGATAAGCGATATCATAGAGTAAAAGATTAGCAGTGCAATGGTGAGCGGATGGTCACCGGCATTTATTGAGGAAATCATTGCACCACCCATACCGGGGATACCAAAGATACTTTCAATAACCAGTGACCCTCCCAAAATGCCGGTGAACATCGGTATAATGATGTTGGCAAGAGGGACACATGAGTTGCGGAAAGCGTGTCGCACTATCGCTTGTGATCTGCTAAGTCCTTTTGTTCGTGCCAGCAGTAAATACTCCGAGTTTAGAGTTTCGATAAGCTCACCTCTCAGATAGCGTGTGACGGTGGCTATCGGGTTGAGTGCAAGCGCGATAATCGGTAGTGTTATTGAATACATAACCATAGCAAGTGTCTGTGCTTGCGGATCATAAAGGGTTGGAAATATCGGAAAAATATAGGTCAAAGTATATTGTAGTAACGAAGCAAATACGAAGGATGGTATGGAAATACATATTATAACGAAAAACGATATGGTATGATCCGATGCTTTATTTCTCCTAAGTGCCGCAAATGTACCGGCAATAATACCGATAGGCAAGGCAATAAAAAGGGAAACAACATTCAGGAGCATAGTTATCGGAATTCTCTCTGCTATAACATCAAAGACCGGCATACCGGGACGGTATTTAATAGAGGTTCCCCAGTCCCAATCGGTCACGATATTCTCCAAAAAGTAGTAGTATTGTACGTACATGGGTTTGTCAAGATGCAGTTTTGCTTCAAGTATTTCCTGCACCTCCGG
>CAYJAS010000028.1:0-4571 GCA_964367895.1 uncultured Oscillospiraceae bacterium
TTTAAGTAAATATCCCCAATGGGGAAAAATATAAGGAGGAAACAATCATGAGTGTAATTCATCTGACAGAGGAAACTTTCGAGCAAGCCGTGGCAAGCGGAACGGTGCTTGTCGACTTTTGGGCAGAATGGTGTGGTCCGTGCAAAATAATCGGCCCGGTGCTTGATCAACTTGCAACAGAGGTGCCAGAAGGCGCAAAAGTCTGCAAGGTGGACGTGGAAAATCAGCGTGAGCTGGCCAAAAAGTTCAGAGTTATGAGCATTCCCACCTTGATTTTGTTCAAGGACGGCGAAAAGGTCAAAACTTTGGTCGGAGTACAGTCCAAAGAGGATTTGCTGGAGTTGTTTAAGTAAGCGAAAAAACCGCCTGAAAGGGCGGTTTTTTATTTAAAAATTCTACCGCAAATGAATTGCGGTAGAATTAGAAAAAAACACCTGATAAAATATCATAGGTTATTTTTTTACGGCACTCCTCGAGTGCCGGCTCGGTGCCTTGCACACTCGCAAAACCGCCTGAAAGGGCGGTTTTTGATTTATACTGCTGGGGCGAGGGGGTGACGGGCGATTCGTGAATCGCCCGTACGAACAAGTGTCAAATATTGGTGTAGGGGAGGGGCTCTGTCCCCTCCCGAAAGGAAATCGCACAGTCTGCGGAGCGACGAGGGCGTCGCTCCCTACAGGGGAAACGGCGGG
This sequence comes from uncultured Oscillospiraceae bacterium, assembly GCA_964367895.1. Taxonomy (GTDB): domain Bacteria; phylum Bacillota; class Clostridia; order Oscillospirales; family Butyricicoccaceae; genus CAYJAS01. The sequence continues at coordinate 693 of CAYJAS010000028.1, forward strand.
CGGACAGTGACCGCCCCTACAATCGGATTTCAGATGCATGACTTTTACTTATCATATGGTAGAGGATTTGTTTCGTGTGCCAATTGCAGTTTTTCCGCTAAATCCTCGCTGTCAAGTTCATTGTATTGTAAAAAGTCAACTCCGTAGGCAAAGTTGCCTTCCTCATTAAAAACGCCGAAATGTATATAACGAAATCCGACTTCGGCTTGGTCAAAAAGACTTTTTATCTCTTTTAGCGCCTTGGCACCACGCTCATAGCTTTCATCACCGTCGGCAAAACGAACGCTGACATCAAGCACTCCGCCGATTTTTCCGAGCTGCTTTGAGTCATAATTTTTGCCAAGCTCAAGGGTTGTACCGTCAATTCCGCCACCGTTATCTTCAGAACCGACCTCTCTATCCTCTGATTCTGTTGTAGACATCAGATATCCGGAGCCGAAAAAGCTTGGGCTATTTAAAAAGATAGGGTTGTTTTTCAGTTGCTCAAACAAAAGGTCGGTTTCGTGTCTGTAATCTTCATTTATTCGGGTTAAAACATTCCAGCCGTTTGTGATATTGTTTTCGTAAGTATCCCTGCCAAGTTTGCCGGTCATGCTGTAATACAGCGTGAAATGCAAATCTTCAACCGTGTCACTGTAAACTCTCACAAAATAACTGTTGGTTTTGAAACTAAAACCAATTTCCGATTGTAAGTTAAGCTCGCTATAGTTTTGCTCTAAATAATTGTCTGAGTTTCTCTTTACTAAAAATTTTGAAATGGGATTTCCCACAAAGGCATTTGCCACAAACAGCAGTCCCAATATTAGGGCAATTGCAACGATTACGGCGATAATTTTAGCTGTTTTCTTCATTTTTCTGCTCCTTTCCAAATCCAAAGCGCAGTAGCATTGCCACGACAACGCCGAACACGGTCAAGCCTAAATAAATTATTGCCCACCACAGCGGTGGTAAAAAGGCTTGCAATAGGTTTCCTTCTAAAAGATATCCGGAAGAGTGGAAAAACCACCTTAAATACACCAAAACAAAGATGGCCAAGCAGGAAAAAACCGCCTTCTTTTTTAGAGAAAAATAACTGATTGCGCCGATGGTTGGCATGATTAGAATATTGTAAAACATAAACTGATTTGCCGACAGGCTAATTCCGAAGAGCATTGCCAAAACAATTATTGAAAGGCTTAATTTTAACAGGTGCTTTTTTATTTTGCTTATAATTTTCGGATCACTGCTTGAAAAAGCGATTTCATTACCGTATAAAGCCTTGCAAGCAGGGCACAGGTTTATATGTTCCAATACGGCCTTTTTACTGTCCTCACTTGCAACTTCATCCTTGACCAATGGGATTAAATCGGTGCAAATGTCACAGGAAATTTTATTCATAAGTGTAGCCCTCCTTCTCCAAAGCTTGCTTAATTTTCTTTTTTGTCCTAAAGTCTATTACCCTTGCGGAGTTTTCTGAAATGCCGAGTTGATTTGCAATTTCGTAAAATGAAAAGCCATTTATGCGCTTTAAAACTACTTGTCTATGCTTTTCGGGCTGTGCGTCAAGCAGGTTTAGCACTTTGCTTGTTATTTCTGTGCTTAAAATGCGATTTTCATCAAAAAAGTCTGTTTCGGTTATGTACAAAGCCAATTTTTCATTTAAGCTTTTATTGCGCTTGTCTTTTCTGATATGTTCAAACCATTTTAGTCTTGCAATTGCAAACAACCATGTTTTAATATCACAATCACCCCTGAAAGTTGGCAAAGATTTAACTGCTTGCAAAAACACTTCAGAGGTTAAATCTTCCGAAATATCTTGATTTTGCGACAGGTGATATAAAAAATAGTATACATCTTTTTTGTGTCGCTCATATATCAAATCGATTTTCATCTTTTGCCCCCCTTTCACTTAATTAGTGACAATCAGTGAGGTTTTGTTACAAGGTTTTTGAAATATTTTAAAATAGCTGTCCGAAAATGCAGACAGCTATAATTATTACATTATAAAAATTATACGGTAGCATGTTAAAAAAGTCAAATTTGTTGCTTTGCTATAATCGGAACGACCTTGACCGCTTACTACTTGTGAAACTCAAAAAAATATGGTAGAATAGCAAAATGAAAAATTAAAGATGGTGGATTATGAAAAATAATAACAAACTTGAATATTTGAGATTGCCGATTGCCGAGCAAAAGCGTAGGCAGAAGAATAAAATCCAAGCGATAACCCTTTTGGTGTCTATTGCTGTCTTTGTGATTGCGATTGCTTTTTATATGCTGACAGGGCAAACACATCCGGTGCGTGCGATTTTTGAGGATGAGGGCATTTATTTTTACGAGGCAGACAGCGGAGAGATAATCCAAATAGCCGACAGCGGTTTTGTAAATCCTGTGCTTTACGGCGATGATTTGATTATGTGCGTGAGCGGAGATGAGCTGTGGAGCATGGAACTTGACGGTGAAAATAAGACTTTTGTTCAAACTTTACCGAAGGTGGGGTTGACCGCTTATTTGGGGGCAGTGGACAGCCGGCTTGCCGCTCTTGACGAGCAAAGCGGACAGGTGTTTTTAGTGGGCGCTAACGGGGAATATACAACTTATGATGCCGGGCACGCTATACCTATGCCACAGGGAACGCTGCTTTTTGCCACCGGTGCTGATTTATACATCGGCACAAATAAGGCGCTTTCTTTTGAAGATGCTGAAATTGAGCAGCTTGTTTTGTCGGCAGACGGAAGATATTACGCACTTATCTATAAAGAAGATGGCGTGCAAACACTATCGACCGGGACGGTGAGTGAGGTGGATATGGCAGCCGAGCGAGGATATGAACTGCAAATGCCCGAAGATGTCAGCGGACAAATCAGCATTGACAGAAACGGCAAAGTGACTGTCAGCAATGGCGAGAGTATATGGCTACTTCAGCCGTTGATAGATGATTTTGAGCTGACAGACGGGCAACTGTCGGAAGACGAGCAGGCCTTTATTGCACTTGAGGACAAGCTAAATGCCGATGCCGGGGGCAAGGGGCTGGTTCCCAGAAATATAAACTGGATTGTAACTTGGTAGAGAGGATACATATGACTGTAAAAAAGAGGACTTTAGTTAAAATAGGGGCGGTGGCAGGTGCACTGGCGCTGGCATTTATGCTGTGGTCGCTGAGCAGTAGGGCAATTTACATGCTTGACGAGCTTGAATATGAGCTCGGCCAAACGGTGGACGGCGGACTTCTGCGCACACAGGACGGAGGCAGTCAAATTGAGCTGACCGCCGAGCAGGCGGTGCATGCCTTTGAGCTGGTGCGATACCTGATAGTGGAGGAGGCAATGACTTTGACCGAGACCTTCACCGAGGGGTATTCAAGCGGACTGACAGGTATTGAGTTTTATAATGAAGGGCAGTGGCTGTGCTCGGTCGAGGTAAGGCAGGACAGTGAGGATATTTTCTCGGTGATACTGCACAGGACAAGCGGACAGCGCAGAATAATAACCGGAAGCACCTCCGAGAGCCTTGTGCAATTGATTGAGTTTATCGCAAGCTTTGAGTGAAGTTAATAGAAATATAATAAATGGACTGCGGATAGAGTCGCCGAGCTTGCATGTTAGCTTGTATAGGCGATTTTTGCTGTAGGTGCAAAATAAAAATGCCGAAAAAGAAGTTTTTTCGGCATTTACTATTGCATTTTCATTTTTTTGGAACAATTAACGAAAAAAATAATAAAAATTTGTTGACTATTAAAAAAAAGGATGGTACAATGTTATACTGTACCGATATAGGCGGAATATAATCTTTTGCTACAGATATACTGTAACAAATTATTGTATGTTTGACAACAGTTTAACGATTGAAACTGACAACGAAGCCTTGTGTATCAAATAGTTTAGTTATAAAATTAATATA
>CAYJAS010000028.1:4671-16857 GCA_964367895.1 uncultured Oscillospiraceae bacterium
ATTAATATAGAAAAATTGAAATGGAGTGAAGCGGCCTATGAAGGATATTTCGTGCGGTAGAAAAGTCCGAAAGAGTTTTTCGAAGATAGACGAAGTACTCGAGATGCCAAACCTTATCGAAGTGCAAAAGAAGTCTTATCGCTGGTTTCTGGAGGAGGGACTCAAAGCTGTATTCCGTGATGTCGGAGCTATAACCGACTACACCGGCAACCTTGAGCTTTCTTTTTTGGATTACACACTTGAGGATAAGCCAAAGTACAGCGTGACCGAGTGCAAGGAGAGAGATGCTACTTATGCGGCACCGCTCAAGGTGCGCATGAGATTGCGCAACAAAGAGACCGAGGAGATCAAAGAGCAGGAAATCTTCATGGGTGATTTCCAGCTTATGACCGACAGCGGTACCTTTATCATCAACGGAGCAGAGCGTGTTATAGTTTCGCAGATTGTCAGAAGCCCGGGTATGTACTACAGTATTGATACCGAGCGTCCTGAGAAAAATCTTTACAACTGCACCGTTATCCCTTACAGAGGGGCATGGCTTGAGTACGAAACCGACATCAATGATATTTTCTACGTTCGAATAGACAAGACCAGAAAGGTGCCGGCAACTTCACTTATTCGTGCTGTCGGAATAGAGAGCACAGCGGCAATTTTGGAGCTTTTCGGTGACGATGAGCGCATTAAAGCCACACTTGAAAAAGATGCGGGCGTTGAGGACCGTGACTCGGCGCTTATTGAACTTTACAAGCGCATCAGACCGGGCGAACCCCCGACAAAAGAGAGCGCAGAGAGCATGTTTAACAATTTGTTCTTTGATCCCAAGCGCTATGATTTGTCCGAGGTTGGCCGATATAAGTTCAACAAAAAAATGGCAATATCCAAAAGGCTTGCGGGCAAAAGGCTTGCACGCCCGATTGTTGACCCTTCAACCGGTGAGATACTGGCAGAGGAGGGCGAAACACTGACTCGTGCTCGTGCAGAGCAAATTGAGCTGCTCGGTGTCAATGAGGCATTTGTTGCGGCAGACGGCAAGGAGATAAAGGTTTTCTCAAACAATATGGTGCGACTTTCCACCGTGCTTGACCTGCCTGCCATGATGGCCGAGCATTTCCCCGAGCGTGTGCAAAAAGAGGAGCTCAGCGATGCAATTGCTTGCGAAAAGGCACTTGGTATCAATGAGCGTGTGCGCAGAGGAGTGCTGACCGAGCTTGTCGAGCAATTTGAGGGCGCAGACCTTCTAAACGCTATCAGCGACAATGCAAACAGACTTGTGCCGACACATATAATTGCAGACGATATGCTGGCTTCGATTAACTTTATGTGTAACTTGGCGCACGGCGTGGGCAATGCAGACGATATTGACCATCTTGGAAATCGCCGTTTGCGCAGCGTCGGCGAGCTACTGCAAAACCAGTTCCGTATAGGTTTTTCGAGAATGGAGCGTGTCATTCGTGAGCGTATGACCATTCAAGATTTGGCTATAGTAACCCCGCAAAGCCTTATAAATATCCGTCCGGTGACCGCCGCAATTAAAGAGTTTTTCGGCTCGTCACCGCTCAGCCAGTTCATGGATCAGACAAACCCGCTTGCAGAGCTTACCCACAAGCGCCGTATGTCTGCGCTCGGACCGGGCGGTTTGTCCCGTGACCGTGCAAACTTTGAGGTGCGTGACGTTCACTACAGCCACTATGGAAGACTTTGCCCGATAGAAACTCCCGAAGGTCCCAACATTGGACTGATTTCTTACCTTGCAACTTATGCAAAAATCAACGACTATGGATTTATTGAGGCACCTTATCGTATAATCGACAAGGAAACCGGCAAGGTGACCGATCAATTCTTGTATATGACCGCCGATGTTGAGGACGATTTCATCATCGCACAGGCAAATGAGCCGCTCGATGAAAACGGATGCATCAAGGCAGAGCGTGTAACCTGTCGCCGTCTTGCCGATATAATCGAAGTTGAGAGAAATAGGGTTGACCTTATCGACGTTTCACCCAAGATGATGGTGTCGGTCGCTACCGCCATGATCCCCTTCCTTGAAAATGACGACGCAAACCGTGCGCTCATGGGCTCTAACATGCAGAGGCAAGCAGTGCCGCTTATGATTACCGAAGCGCCTGTCGTTGCTACCGGTATTGAGTATAAAGCGGCGGTTGACTCGGGCACTGTGCCCCTTGCCGAGTATGAAGGTACTGTTACCCATGTTTCGGCAGACAGCGTGACAATAGATTATGACAATGTGGGAAGTAAAACCCATAAGCTTATAAAGTTTTTGCGTTCCAACCAGGGAACCTGCGTAAATCAGCGCCCGATTGTAAGTGCCGGAGAGCGTGTAAAGGGCGGAGATGTCATAGCTGACGGCCCGTCCACCTCGCTCGGCGAAATTTCACTCGGAAAAAATCCGCTTATCGGATTTATGACCTGGGAAGGTTACAACTACGAGGATGCTATTTTGCTCAACGAGCGTCTTGTTCGTGAAGATGTTTACACCTCAATTCACATTGAAGAATATGAGACGGAGGCACGTGACACCAAGCTCGGACCGGAGGAAATCACCCGTGACATTCCAAATGTGGGTGAAGATGCGCTGTCCGACCTTGACGAGCGCGGAATTATCCGTATCGGTGCAGAGGTGCGTGCAGGTGATATTTTGGTCGGAAAGGTCACCCCGAAGGGTGAAACCGAGCTGACGGCTGAGGAACGCCTGTTGCGTGCTATTTTCGGAGAAAAGGCTCGTGAAGTGCGTGACACCTCGTTGCGTGTACCCCACGGTGAATCGGGAATTATCGTAGATGTTAAGGTCTTTACAAGACAGGATGGCGATGAGCTCAACCCCGGTGTAAATATGGTGGTGCGCTGCTATATCGCTCAAAAGCGTAAAATCAGCGTCGGCGATAAGATGGCCGGACGTCACGGAAACAAGGGTGTTGTATCACGCATACTTCCGCAGGAAGATATGCCCTTCTTGCCCGATGGAAGACCGCTTGACATTGTGCTCAACCCGCTGGGCGTTCCGTCACGTATGAACATCGGACAGGTGCTTGAGGTTCACCTCGGATATGCTGCCCGTTCGCTGGGAATACATGTTGCAACCCCGGTATTTGACGGTGCAACTGAGGATGATATCCACGCACTGCTAAAAGAGGCGGCAATTCAAAATCCGCACTCGGGTATTCAAGAGGACGGAAAAACCGTGCTTTATGACGGACGTACCGGACAGAAGTTTGACAATCCGGTAACCGTTGGATATATGTATTACCTTAAACTGCATCACCTTGTTGACGACAAGATACACGCCCGTTCGACCGGTCCGTACAGCCTTGTTACTCAACAGCCGCTCGGCGGTAAGGCCCAGTTCGGCGGACAGCGTTTTGGTGAGATGGAAGTTTGGGCACTGGAAGCTTACGGTGCGGCATACACCTTGCAGGAGATTTTGACCGTTAAGTCGGACGATATTGTCGGACGTGTTAAAACCTATGAGGCAATTGTAAAGGGTCACAATGTACCTAAACCCGGCGTGCCCGAGTCCTTTAAGGTTCTGGTTAAAGAGCTTCAATCGCTCGGCCTTGACATCAAGGTGCTTGACAAGGATAAGCAGGAAATCATCTTGGTTGAAAGCGACGAGGACGACAGCTACGAAAAACTTCTGCGTGACGATTCCTTTGCAAGCGACAGTGATTTTGCAAGTGCCGGCTTTGGCTTTGAAGATGAGCACGGCGAGGCTATAGACCTTGACGACGCCGAGGATGTAGATGATGATGAATATGACGACGAGCTTGAAGGCGAGGAGCTTTCAGAAGAGCTTGAAGTTCTGTAGGGAGGAGAGCAAAACATGGCTGATATAACATTTGACGCAATAAAAATTGGACTTGCCTCTCCGGAGATGATTGAAGGTTGGTCTCACGGTGAGATCAAAAAGCCGGAAACTATAAATTACCGTACACTAAAGCCCGAGCGTGACGGTCTGTTCTGCGAGCGTATTTTCGGACCTACCAAGGACTGGGAATGCTACTGCGGAAAGTACAAAAAAGTGCGCTTTAAAGGCAAAATATGCGACCGATGCGGTGTTGAGGTGACAAAAGCCAAGGTGCGCCGTGAGCGTATGGGGCACATTCAGCTTGCCGCGCCGGTGTCACATATTTGGTATTTTAAGGGAATTCCTTCACGTATGGCGCTTATACTGGGTATCGCTCCGAAAGTGCTTGAAAAAGTGCTGTACTTTGTTTCGTATGTAGTCACCGATCCGGGTGACCCGGCCATCACACGCCTTGAAAAGAGGCAGGTGCTGTCTGAGGCCGAGTACCGTGATTTGGTTGAGAAATTTGATGATGATTTCAAGGCGGAAATGGGCGCTGAGGCTATAAAAAAACTGCTTGCAGAGCTCGATTTGGACGCACTGGCCGAGGAGCTTCGTGAGGAGCTTAAGCTGGCCGGCGACCAAAAGCGCAGCCGTATTTCAAAGCGCCTTGAAGTGGTGGAGGCTTTCCGCAATTCGGGCAATAAGCCCGAGTGGATGATAATGGACGTTGTGCCTGTTATTCCTCCCGAACTTCGCCCGATGGTTCAGCTGGACGGCGGACGATTTGCCACCTCCGACCTAAATGACCTGTATCGCAGAGTTATTAACCGTAACAACCGCCTGAAAAGGCTGCTGGAGCTTGGTGCGCCCGATATTATTGTGCGCAATGAAAAGCGTATGCTTCAAGAGGCTGTTGACGCACTTATCGACAACGGACGCAGAGGCAGACCTGTAACCGGCCCCAACAACAGACCGCTTAAATCGCTTTCCGATATGCTTAAAGGAAAGCAAGGCCGCTTCCGTCAAAACCTGCTCGGAAAGCGTGTTGACTATTCGGGACGTAGCGTTATCGTCGTCGGTCCGGAGCTTAAAATTTACCAGTGTGGACTTCCCAAGGAGATGGCTCTTGAGCTGTTTAAGCCCTTTGTCATGAAAAAGCTTGTTGAAGACGGGCTTGCAAATAATATTAAGAGCGCGAAAAAGATGGTGGAGCGTTCAAGAACAGAAGTTTGGGATGCACTTGATACAATAATCAAGGAGCATCCGGTAATGCTCAACCGTGCGCCTACCTTGCACAGACTGGGTATTCAAGCTTTTGAACCCATTTTGGTAGAGGGTAGAGCGATTAAACTGCATCCGCTGGTTTGTACCGCATTTAACGCCGACTTTGACGGCGACCAGATGGCGGTACACGTACCGCTGTCGGCAGAGGCACAGGCGGAAGCACGTATGCTTATGCTTTCGGCCAACAACCTGCTCAAACCGCAGGACGGTGCGCCGGTTACCGTTCCTTCACAGGATATCGTGCTTGGAGCATACTATCTGACGGTGGAGCGTTCCCTTGAGCCGGAAAACGGAATGATACCTCACAAAAAACGATTTGCAAGCAAATCGGAGGCGCTACTTGCCTATCATAAAGAGGTTATTACAATTCACGAGCCCATCTTGGTGCGCTTTACAGAAGAAGTTGACGGTGTACCGCACAGCAAGCTTGTCGAGGCTACAGTCGGAAGATTGATTTTCAATGAGGCTATTCCGCAAAATCTCGGATTTGTTGACCGCACAAACCCCGACACAATGCTCGACCTTGAAATATCTTTTGTTTGCGGCAAGAAAGAGCTGGGACGTATTATACAATCGTCCATCAAAAAGCACGGATTTGCAAATACTGCGGTGCTTCTTGACAATATCAAGGCGCTTGGATTTAAGTATTCGACCATAGGAGCAATAACCGTTTCGGCATCTGACATGACCGTTCCCGAAGCCAAGAAGCAACTGATAATTGACACTGAGAAGAAGGTTGCAGAGGTTGATCAGCAGTTCAAATACGGTATGATAACCGATGAGGAGCGCTATCGTTTGACCATCGAGGCATGGGACAAAACCACAAAGGATGTCACCGCCGAGCTGATTAAAAATCTTGATCCGTTTAACCCGATAATGATGATGTCCACCTCGGGAGCCCGTGGTAGCATCAATCAGATTCGTCAGCTTGCCGGTATGCGTGGACTTATGGCAAACACCTCCGGTAAGACCATTGAAATACCCATTAAGGCAAACTTCCGTGAGGGATTGTCTGTTTTGGAATACTTTATATCATCGCGCGGAGCCCGTAAGGGACTTGCCGATACCGCTCTCAGAACGGCCGACTCGGGATATCTGACACGCCGACTGGTTGACGTTTCGCAAGATGTTATTATCCGTGAGGAAGATTGCGGCTCGACAAAGGGCATTGAGGCTTATGAAATCATGGACGGTAATCAGGTAATTGAGCCGTTTGAGGACAGACTTTCGGGACGCTATCCGGTGTGCGATGTCGTTCACCCCGAAACAGGGGAACTGCTTGCAAGCAAAGACGAGCTGATGAACGAGCAAAGCGCACAAGCAATTATAGATGCCGGCATTAAGTCGGTTGAAATCCGCACTGTGCTTGAGTGCAAGAGCCGTTACGGTGTTTGCGCAAAATGCTACGGTTCAAACCTCGCAAGCGAGGAGACCATCGGCATAGGCGAAGCGGTCGGCATTATTGCCGCACAGTCGATAGGCGAGCCGGGTACACAGCTTACCATGCGTACCTTCCACACCGGCGGTATCGCAACTGCCGAGGATATCACACAAGGTCTTCCGAGGGTTGAGGAGCTGTTTGAGGCGAGAAAGCCCAAAAAAGCGGCTATACTTGCCGAAATCGGCGGTGTAGTCAGCATTGAGGAGGGCAAACGAGGCACCCTTAACAATGTGGTTATAACCGACAATCAAAACGGAGACAGCAAGAGCTATCCCGTAGCGGTAAATCAGCCGCTGAAGGTGCGTGCAGGCGATATAATCGAGATGGGTACTGCGCTGACAGACGGTGCATTTAACCCCAACGATGTACTGCGCACACGTGGTGTGTACGCCGTACGCGATTATCTCATCCAAGAGGTTCAGCGTGTTTATCGTCAGCAGGGCGTTGACATCAATGACCGTCATATAGAGGTTATTGTGCGCCAGATGATGAGAAAAATCAAAATTGACGATCCGGGAAGCACAGAGTTCTTGCCGGGCGCAATGGTAGATGTAAACGAGTTTTTAGATGCGACCGTTGCCATAGATCGTGAGATCGAAATGGTGGGCGACGCTATAGGCGAGGTGCTTCCGGTAAAACCGGTGGGCACACAAATGCTTTTGGGTATCACAAAGGCAAGCCTTGCAACCGACAGTTTCCTTTCGGCGGCCTCCTTCCAGGAGACGACAAGGGTGCTGACCGATGCCGCTATCAAGGGCAGGGTAGACCCGCTTTTGGGACTGAAAGAAAACGTCATCATCGGAAAGCTGATACCTGCAGGAAGCGGAATGGCAATTTACAATACCCCGCAATATGAAGAAATTACAGAAATAGTTGACTAATCGAGAAAAATAGGTTATAATCTTTATTTGGCGGGATTTCTATGCCAAAAAGGCAAAAATTGCCGAAAAACTATACCGGGCACAGCCCGATTTTATAGTAAATCTACAAAGAAGGAGGAATATCGTCAATGCCTACTTTTAACCAGCTGGTGAGAAAAGGACGTGAGCAAGCTCACTACAAATCGACAGCTCCGGCACTCCAAAAGGGCTTCAATGCAAAGAAGAAAGTCATGACAGATCAGTCTGCACCCCAAAAGCGCGGTGTTTGCACAACTGTTAAGACAATGACCCCGAAGAAGCCTAACTCTGCACTTCGTAAAGTCGCCCGTGTGCGCCTTACAAACGGAATGGAAGTTTGGGGCTACATCCCCGGCGTCGGACACAACTTGCAAGAGCACTCGGTTGTTATGGTCAGAGGCGGCCGTGTTAAGGACCTTCCCGGTGTGCGTTACCACATCATCCGCGGAACTCTTGACACACAGGGCGTCAATGGTCGTATGCAGGGTCGCTCCAAGTACGGCGCTAAAAAGCCAAAGGCCAGCAAAGCCGGTAAGTAATCGGCCAAGCTGAAAAGCAAGTCGCTTTAGACGGTATTCCCAAGTTATAAAACCTCGGGACATTCCGACTGAGGCGCTATGTGCGGCTTTCAGAGCCGCAGCACAGAAACGCTTTTGCGTTTTTGAGTACCTATGAAATCATTTTATGAAGGAGGGAAGCAAAGTGCCCAGAAGAGGAAATGTACCCAAAAGAGATGTTCTTCCGGATCCGCTTTACAACTCTAAGCTTGTGACCAAGCTTATCAACAATATCATGCTTGACGGCAAAAAGGGTGTTGCCCAAAAAATCGTCTATGATGCATTTGCAATTGTTGAAAACAAAACAGAAAAAAATCCCCGTGAGGCTTTTGAGGAAGCAATGGAAGCGATCATGCCCACACTTGAGATCAAGGCTCGCCGCGTCGGCGGTTCGACCTATCAAGTGCCGATGGAGGTTCGCCCGGAGCGTCGTCAAACTCTCGGACTTCGCTGGCTGACTAATTATTCGAGAAATCGCAGCGAAAAAACAATGAAGGAGCGCCTTGCCGGCGAGATTATGGATGCCATAAACGGTAGCGGCGGCGCAGTCAAAAAACGTGAGGATACCCACAAGATGGCAGAGGCCAACAAGGCATTTGCACATTTCCGCTGGTAATATCCATAGCAGTGATAATACGCAAAGGAGTAACAGATGCCAAGACAGTATCCTCTTAATCTTACAAGAAACATCGGCATAATGGCGCACATCGACGCAGGAAAGACCACGACAACCGAGCGTATCCTGTTTTACACAGGAAAGAGCCACAAACTCGGCGAGGTTCACGATGGTGCAGCCACTATGGACTGGATGGAGCAGGAGCAGGAGAGAGGTATCACAATTACCTCCGCTGCTACCACCTGCGCATGGGACGATCATCGAATTAATATCATCGACACACCGGGACACGTTGACTTCACAGTTGAAGTTGAGCGTTCGCTCCGTGTGCTTGATGGTTCGGTAACCGTTTTCTGTGCAAAAGGCGGCGTTGAGCCGCAATCAGAGACCGTTTGGCGCCAAGCCGACAAATACAATGTTCCCCGTATGGCATATGTCAACAAAATGGACATCATGGGAGCAGACTTTTATCGTGTCGTAGACATGATGAAGGACCGTCTCAAATGTAATGCTGTACCCATTCAGCTTCCCATCGGCGCAGAAGACACCTTTAGGGGTATGATCGATCTGGTCGAGATGAAAGCTATCGTCTTCTATGATGATCTCGGAAAAGATATCAGAGTAGAGGAAATCCCCGCAGACCTCGCCGACAAGGCTGAGGAATATCGCGGACAATTGCTTGAGGCTATTTCAGAGTTTGACGATGAGATAATGATGAAGTTCCTTGAGGGTGAAGAAATTCCGACAAAGGACATCAAGGCTGCTATTCGTGCGGCTACGATTGCCGTTAAGATTATTCCGGTAATCTGCGGAACTTCTTACAGAAACAAGGGCGTGCAAAAACTGCTTGACGCAGTTGTGTCATACATGCCTTCGCCGCTTGACATCCCGGCTATTGAGGGTATCAACCCCGACACCGAGGAAGCTGACAAGCGTGAAGCATCCGATGAGCAACCCTTCTCGGCACTTGCATTTAAAATTATGACCGACCCTTATGTTGGAAAGCTGTGCTTCTTCCGTGTTTATTCGGGTAGCATCAACAGCGGTTCTAATGTGCTCAACTCGACAAAGAGAAACCGTGAGCGCCTCGGACGTATTCTGCAAATGCATGCCAACCATCGTGAAGACATTGAGACCGTATATTCGGGTGATATCGCCGCCGCAGTCGGATTGAAAAATACGACTACCGGTGACACATTGTGCGATGACAAAAACCCCATCATCCTTGAGTCGATGGAGTTCCCCGAGCCAGTTATCCGTGTCGCTATCGAGCCTAAAACCAAGGCCGGACAGGAAAAAATGGGTATCGCACTGTCAAAACTGGCAGAAGAAGACCCGACCTTCCGCACTTATACAGATGAGGAAACCGGACAGACAATTATCGCCGGTATGGGTGAGCTTCACCTTGAAATCATCGTAGACAGACTGCTCAGAGAGTTTAAGGTAGAGGCAAATGTCGGTAAACCGCAGGTCGCTTACAAAGAGACCATTCGCAAATCGGCAAATGTCGACCAAAAATACTCACGTCAGTCGGGTGGTAAAGGTCAGTACGGCCATGTTAAAATCACCGTTGAGCCCAACGAGTCGGGCAAAGGATATGAGTTTGTCAACAAAATCGTCGGTGGTACCGTTCCGAAGGAATATATTCCCGCCGTTGACCAGGGTATACAAGGCGCAATGAGCGCAGGTATCCTCGCAGGTTATCCGGTTGTTGACGTCAAGGTCACCCTTTATGATGGTTCTTACCATGAGGTTGACTCGTCTGAAATGGCCTTTAAAATTGCCGGTTCAATGGCATTTAAAGAGGGTATGAGAAAATCAGACCCGGTGCTCATGGAGCCCATAATGAAGGTTTCGGTCATCGTGCCGGAGGATTATATGGGTGATGTTATCGGTGATATCAACTCACGCCGTGGACAAATTCAGGGTATGGAAGCTCGCACAGGTGCACAGCAGATTGACTGCTTTGTTCCGCTTTCCGAGATGTTCGGATATGCGACCGACCTGAGAAGCCGCACACAGGGTAGAGGCCAATACTCCATGGAGCCCAGCCACTACACCGAACTTCCCAAATCGCTGCAGGAAAAACTTGCGGCAAGCAAAGCACAAAATTAACTATTGCTTTTTTGCTAAATATCGTATAAAATATTATACGGTGAAATCAATAACTTTATTTGTTTAATTATAAGGAGGAAAAACCAATGGCCAAAGCAAAATTCGAAAGAAACAAACCCCACGTAAACATCGGTACTATCGGTCACGTTGACCATGGTAAAACAACCCTTACCGCTGCTATCACAAAGTATCTTGCTATCCAAGGTAATGCTAAGTTCGAAGCATATGATATGATCGACAAAGCACCCGAAGAGCGTGAGCGCGGTATCACTATCAACACTGCACACGTTGAGTATGAGACAGATGCACGTCACTATGCTCACGTTGACTGCCCGGGACATGCTGACTACATCAAGAACATGATCACCGGCGCAGCACAGATGGACGGTGCTATCCTCGTTATCGCAGCTTCTGACGGACCGATGGCTCAAACCCGTGAGCACATCCTTCTTGCACGTCAGGTTGGCGTTCCCGCAATCGTTGTCTTCCTTAACAAGGTTGACCAAGTTGACGATGAGGAACTGCTTGAGCTGGTCGAGATGGAAGTCCGTGAGCTGCTCAGCAAGTACGAGTTCCCCGGCGATGACATCCCCGTCATCAAAGGCTCGGCTCTCGGCGCTCTTTCTTCCGATTCACAAGATCAAGGTGCAGCAGAATATGCTTGCATCAAAGAGCTGATGGACAACGTAGACAGCTACATTCCGACACCGGAGCGTAAAGCTGACCTGCCCTTCCTGATGCCTGTTGAAGACGTCTTCACCATCACCGGCCGTGGTACTGTTGCTACTGGTCGTGTTGAGCGTGGACAGGTTAAACTATCTGACGAAGTTGAAATCGTTGGCCTTGCTGAAGAGTCCAGCAAAACAACTGTTACAGGTATCGAAATGTTCCGTAAACTTCTAGATTACGCTGAAGCTGGCGACAACATCGGCGCTCTTCTACGTGGTGTTAAAAAAGAGGACATCGAGCGTGGCCAGGTTCTTTGTAAACCAGGCTCCATCAAACCCCTTGTCAAGTTCACAGGACAAGTTTATGTTCTGAGCAAAGATGAGGGTGGCCGTCACACTCCGTTCTTTAACAACTATCGTCCCCAGTTCTACTTCCGTACAACCGACGTTACCGGCGTTATCACTCTGCCCGAGGGCACCGAGATGTGCATGCCCGGCGACAACGTTGACATGAAGGTTGAGCTGATCACTCCGATTGCTATCGAGCGCGGACTCCGCTTCGCTATTCGCGAAGGCGGCCGTACTGTTGGATCGGGCGTTGTTATCGCTATCGACTAATTTTTAGTTAAACTAAAAACTCCCCCTCGAAAGAGGGGGAGTTTTTGCGTCTAAAAAATTTTAGATAGAAAATGTGTAAACTCAAATTTCGCCTGTAAGGTTCGGCGATTTCGGTAATCCGAAAGTACAAAAAAACAGGTGATACGATATTTTGTATCACCTGTTAAAGGCTTTTATTCAAAA
>CAYJAS010000029.1:0-16725 GCA_964367895.1 uncultured Oscillospiraceae bacterium
GCCGTAAAATCGAGCATTTGCGAGATTTTCAAAGCCACTGCAATTTATTTGCAGTAGGCTTTTTTTAATTTTCAGCGGTCAAAAATACTTTTTTGACACGCTGAACAGTTTTACTCTTGCTTTTTTTTCTGCCGTATGTTAAACTGTGTCTTAAATATGATGCAATGACAAAGAGAGTAATGTCTAAGTGACGGCAAAGAGAGGGTGCGCCTGCGGCTGAAAGCGTCCCACGGAACACGGCATGAAGTTCACTTTCGAGCACCGCTTCTGAATCTTCAGTAGGTTGCGGCGTTTGCCACGTTACGGCTTTGAGTGCCCCGATTTTCGGGGAAATCGGGTGGTACCGCGGAGTTTTGCTTCGTCCCTTTTTTTGGGGCGGAGTTTTTTTGTGCAAATTTTTATAATATTAAAGGAGATACTCTCATGAGAGAAAAGCTTGAAAACATCAGAGCAGTCGCACTTGCCGAAATTGAGCAATGTTCGGCAAATGCCCAGCTTGAGGAATGCCGAATAAAATTTCTCGGCAAAAAAGGTGAATTGACCGCAATTTTGCGTGGAATGGGTGCCCTTTCGGCTGAAGAACGTCCGATTATCGGACAGGTTGCCAACGATGTGCGTGCAGAAATTGAACAGGCACTCGCCTCGGCCGCTGAAAATGCCTCCAAAAAGGAGCTGGAAAGCAAAATTGCGCTTGAAAAAATTGATGTCACCATGCCTGCGACTGCTCGCACTTTAGGCAAACGCCACCCAATGTCTATCGTGCTTGAGGAGGTTTATTCAATATTCACAAGCATGGGCTTTCAAATTGCCGAAGGACCCGAAGTTGAGTATGTGTATTACAATTTTGACGCTCTGAATGCACCGCAAAACCACCCCTCTCGCGATCCGGGCGATACATTTTATATTGACGAGCGCACCGTGCTTCGCACTCAAACCTCCCCGGTTCAGGTGCGCACCATGGAGAGCGGAAAACCACCGATACGCATAATCGCCCCCGGTCGTGTTTACCGAAATGATGAGGTTGACGCTACACATTCACCGGTCTTCCATCAAATAGAGGGGCTTGTTGTGGACAAAAATGTAACCATGGGCGACCTAAAAGGCACCCTTGAGGTTTTTGCAAAATCACTATACGGTGACAGCACAAAGGTTCGCTTCCGCCCCCACCACTTCCCCTTTACCGAGCCATCTGCCGAGATGGATGTCACCTGCTTTAAATGCCAAGGTAGCGGTTGTTCTCTTTGCAAAGGTGAGGGATATATTGAAATCCTCGGCTGTGGAATGGTTCACCCCAATGTACTTTCCACCTGTGGCCTGAATCCCGAAATTTATTCCGGATTTGCCTTCGGCATGGGACTTGAGCGCATTGTTATGCAACGCTATAAAATTGACGATTTACGCCTGTTTTTTGAAAATGACATGCGTTTTCTGTCTCAATTTTAATTTTCGGAGGACATTATAATGAAATTACCTTATAAATGGCTAAATGACTTTACCCCTGTTGATGTAGATGTCAGAACATTTGCCGCACGCATGACAATGACAGGCAGCAAGGTTGAAGGATTTGAAAATGCCGCCGACAACATTAAAAATGTCGTTTGCGGTCGCATTTGTGATATTAAAAAACACGAAAAATCTGATCACCTTTTGATATGCATGCTCGATGTCGGAGCAAGCGAACAGGTTCAAATCATCACCGGCGCCCCAAATGTCAAGGTGGGACAGCTTGTTCCGGTCGCACTTGACGATGCCACTCTGCCGGGTGGTATTGAGATAAAAACCACCTCCATGCGCGGTGAACTTTCACGCGGTATGCTGTGCTCCATGGGTGAGCTTGCCCTTACCGAACACGACTGCCCTTACGGCGACCCGGAGGGTATTCTCGTACTTGAAGAAGGAATGGGCAAGCCCGGTGACGACATCTGCACCGTGCTCGGACTTGATGAATATGTTGTCGAGTTTGAAATAACCCCAAATCGCCCCGATTGCCTGAGTGTTATCGGACTTGCACGAGAGGCGGCCGCCTCTTTTTCGGACAGCTTTTCAGTGCCCGAGCTTAAAAATTACAGCACCGAGGGTGACATCTCGGAGCATCTTTCGGTTAGCATCTCTGCCCCTGATTTGTGCTCACGCTATGCCGCCGCAATGGTGAAAGACATCAAAATCGCCCCCTCTCCGCAATGGATGCGTGACAGACTTCGTGCCGCCGGTGTGCGTCCCATTAACAATATCGTGGACATTACAAACTATGTAATGCTTGAGTACGGACAGCCCATGCATGCTTTTGATTATGCCTGTATAGAGCAGGATAAAATCGTCGTGCGAAAGAGCCTTGACGGTGAGACTTGCACCACCCTTGACGGTCAAGTCAGACAGCTTGCGCCCGATACCCTTGTCATTACCGACCCGAAAAAAATCGTCGGCATCGCCGGTGTTATGGGCGGCGAGAACAGTGAAATAACCGAAAACACCAAAATGATAGTCTTTGAGTCGGCCACCTTTTCCGGTCCAAGCATTAGGGTTTCTTCACGCAAAATCGGCATGCGCACCGAAGCTTCCGGCAGATTTGAAAAAGGACTTGACAGCGAAAATGCCATGCCCGCTTTACTCCGTGCCCTTGAACTGGTTGATACTTTGGGTGCCGGCACGGTAATCGGCGGTATAATTGACGAGTATCCGGGCAAAAAAAGTATGGGTAAGCTAAAGCTTGAGCCCGAGCGCACCCGTGACTTTATCGGTGCGCCGATTGACACCGAAGATATGAAAAAATATCTGCGTGCCCTTGGCTTTAAAGTGGAGGGCGATAGCATTTCCGTTCCCACTTGGCGAGATGATATTGAAGGCTTTGCAGATATCGCAGAGGAGATTGCCAGGCTGTACGGCTTTGATAAAATCCCCTCCACTCTGTATTCGGGAGCGGCCGCAATCGGCGGATTTACAAAAAGGCAGAGTTTTGAGCGCCTTGTCGATGAAGCCTGCTTTGCCGCAGGATTTTCCGAGGCTAAGACGCTGACCTTTATGAGCGAAAAGGCCTTTGATAAAATCGGCCTTTCAAGCGATGACCCACGCAGAAATGCCATTGTCATTTCAAACCCCCTCGGCGAGGATCACTCACTGATGCGTACCACCTCACTGCCCGCCATGCTCGATGCTGTGGCGAGAAATTTCAATTACCGCACAAGCGAGCTTGCTCTGTTTGAGCGCTGCACATTATACACACCCAAGGCCGAAGGGCTTGCCCATGAGCACAAGGCACTTGTGATGGCCATGTATGGCAAAGGCGATTTCTTTGCCCTTAAAGGATTTGTTCAGTCTATACTTGAGCATCTCTCGGTAAAGGCTCCCAAAATCCTCCCCTGCTCGGACAATCCCTCTTATCATCCCGGGCGTTGTGCCGCCTTGCTGTGCCAAAACGGTGAAACTCTTGGGTATATCGGACAGCTTCACCCGGCCGTCGCAGCGCAATACGGCATTGAAACCGAGGTGTATATCGCCGAACTTTCTCTCGAGCTGATGTTTGATACCATAAGTGATACGCCGATTTACACCCCACTGCCCAAATACCCGGCCATGACAAGGGATATTGCAATTTTATGCGATGATGATATTTATACCCAACAACTTGAAGATACAATTATTGGCGCCGCAGGCCCTGCACTTGAAAGTGTAAAGCTGTTTGACTATTATAAAGGCAAACAAACGCCTGAGGGCAAAAAAAGCCTTGCATTTGCACTTTCTTTCAGACTTTCAGATCGCACAATGACCGACGGTGAAGCAGATGAAGCAATGTCGGCCATTTTGAAACAGCTTGACAAACAGCACGGTGCAACGCTGAGAGCATAATTTTCACTGTATTTTCTTACAAAAATGCTTTACTTTATGTATAAATTGCGTTATAATAATTACAAATCAGATACATTTAGGGAGGTGCCTTATGTTAGACGGCACGCGAAAATTCAGCATTTCAGAGGATATCGACCAAGAGATGAAGCGCGTTTTGACCACCGTTTACGACTCACTGCGTGAAAAGGGCTACAACCCTATTAATCAGATAGTCGGATATATTTTGTCGGAAGACCCGACGTATATTACAAACCACAATAATGCACGCAGTCTGATACGCAAAATCGATCGTGATGAGCTTCTACAGGAGCTCGTGCGCAGATATTTAAGTGAGTAACGCATAAAACCAAGGCTCCCAAAGGCATTTGGGAGCCTTTTGACCCATTACACTTTTCGCACTTTTAAGCCTACAAAATCGCCTTTTTGTTAACAATTCAGCAATTTTTACACAAAAATGACGGTATTCAACCGCCTTATTATTGCATAAGCCCAAAATTTGGACGGCATTTTTGTATATCTTTTGTAACTATTTTGTTTGACATTTGTTACTTTTATGTTATTATATTTATGGAGGAAAGAAAATGAGCAAAACCGCTTCGCTTCCCATAAGCTATAAAGGGCATCCTTTAATGCGCAAGGGAAACATTATTTATTTCGGCAGCATGGCCGACAAGTATATCATCATGCTTCAGGTACTTTCTACCGAAAAGGACGGAGAGCTTGAACTCTCAAAAAAAATATCGGTACAGCTTCAGCTGACCGACCCGGATATTAGTTCAAAAGATAGGGTTGTGAAATCTGCAGAACGCGAAGGACTGTATAACGCAATGGACATTTCGGCCATTTGGCTTGAAAAGGCTCTTAGCGGCAGATAACTGCTTCCCTCCATGACATTTCGGAGGTATAAAAGAAATGATTGCAAACTCCATTAAAAGGGCACTTATAACCGGCACGGTGGTCACATCTTTGTTGACCGTTTCTGCACTTGCTTTTGATGTACAGGGCGGATATGTCGAAACCTCTTCTGCCGTCAATTTCCGCAGTGAAGCGAGCACGAGCAGTGATATTATCGACAAACTCTACAACGAAACAAAGGTTGCCGTCCTCTCGCAGGAAGGCGATTGGTACACTGTGGCCTACAACGGCAAAACCGGTTATTTACATAGTGATTATATTGAGCTTGCCGACAAGATGAATATCGAGTTCGGCGGTGCAAAAGTCACAACTTCGACACTCAATCTTCGCTCTGAGCCGAGCACCGAATCCGACATTCTTGACAAACTTCACGAAGGTGATGTTGCCCATATTATTGGCATCAACACCGGCTGGCTCAAAGTCGAGATAAACGGATACACCGGCTACATTCACCCCGATTATGTCGAGGTCGTAGCTGCTCCTTCGGGAAGCTATACCGCACCTCCCTCTTCGGGTGGCGATTATGAAGCGGTCGGCTCGGCTGCAGCAGCTACCGATAATACTGAGTTGCGCCAAGATATTTTGGATTATGCGGCAGAGTTTTTAGGCGTTCCTTATGTTTACGGCGCAAATGGCCCCAACAGCTTTGACTGCTCGGGCTTCACTAAATATGTATTTGGCCATTTTGGAATTGAGCTTGAGCGTGTTTCACGCTATCAGTACAGCTCCGATGTTACCAAGATCAAAAAGTCCGAGCTTCAGCCGGGCGATCTGGTCTTCTTCTCAAACGGTGGCGGTAGCACAGTCGGACATGTTGGTATTTATGTCGGCGACGATATGTTTATCCACGCCTCTTCACCGGGCGACGATGTCAAATACGACTCCATGAGCAGTGGATACTATTCCAAGTATTATATCGGCTCCGGCACGGTATTTTAATCGCTTTACAGTTAAATAATATGCTTAAATCCACCGATGTATGCTTCATCGGTGGATTTTTTTAAAGGTTTTGTTTGTGTTTAAAGCTTTATTGTGATATAATGGTAGTGGACTGTTTATAATTTGTGGAGGTAAAACATGGAATTACCGAAACGAAAACCTATAAGATTAAAAGATTTTGATTATGCACAAAGTGGTGCATATTTTGTGACGATTTGCAGCCTTAATCGAGAGTGTATTTTAGGTGAGATTATTGTAGGGCAAGGGCTCTGCTCTTGCCCTACAGTTGGTGATGTTATATGCTCATTCAAATCAATTACAACAAAAAAATCTAATTTATTTGATGATGTAAAAGGGCGTGGAATTTGGCAATTCAGATACCACGACCATATAATTCGAGATGAGCAAGAATGCCAAAAAATATTGGAGTATATAGAAACAAACCCACAGAAATGGGAAGAAGACCGTTACTACCCATTATAAGCACAATCTACAAGCAAAAAACGGAGCGACGAGGGCGTCGCTCCGCACAGGGCGCTAATATTCAAATCGTAGGGACACGGCTTGCCGTGTCCTTTTTTTATTCTATACCTCTCACCGTTTGTACAGCGCCGAGCCGGCACTGTGCCCGTGGCAAATGGCTATTGCAAGGGCATCTGCGGCATCATCCGGTCGGGGTATACTTTCAAGACCCAGCTGTACACGGGTCATTTCCATCACCTGTCGTTTTTCCGCCCTGCCATAGCCGACAACTGCCTGCTTTACCTGTAACGGCGTGTACTCGGCAGGCATCAGCCCCCATTCGGCACAGGCGAGAAGTAGCACTCCCCTTGCCTGCGCCACTGCTATCGCCGTTGTGGTATTATTCCCGAAAAAAAGCTGTTCTATAGCCACGGCATCCGGCCTTATTTTGTCAAGTAAAACGCCGATATCCCTGTACACCTCGCTCAATCTCATGGGCATGGCAAGGCCGGGCGGTGTGGTAATAGCACCGTAAGTCAGCACACGGCTTTTATTTTTGATATGCTCTATCGCTCCATAACCGACGGTGGCATATCCGGGATCTATTCCCAAAATTACCATGACTGCTTCTCCATCTCGGCGGCGGCACGCATTATGCCTAATTTTCCCGACTCATAGGTCAAGCCACCCTGCATAAAGGCTGTATATGGCGGCCTCATGGGCGCATCGCATGACAGCTCTATCGAAGCGCCTTGTATAAACGCCCCTGCCGCCATGATTACATCGCAGTCATACCCCGGCATGGCATATGGCTCGGGCTTTGCGAAAGCGTCTACCGGCGAGGCACCCTGTATCCCTCTGCAAAATGCTATAAGCGGTTCAGGCTCTCCGAAGGATATCGTTTGGATAATGTCATATCTCACTTGATCGGCGGTAGGTGACACGCTGTATCCGAGTTGTGCCATCAATGCCGCACAAAAAGTTGCCGTCTTAAGGGCTTGCGCCGTGGTATGCGGCGCCATGAAAAAGCCTTGGTACAACAGTCTGTTAGCACCCAAAGTTGCGCCGCACTCCCCTCCTATTCCAGGAACTGTCATTCGTGCGGCCGCACGGTCTACGAGATCTGTGTCGCCGACGATATATCCGCCCATCGGGGCAAGTCCTCCGCCGGGATTTTTAATCAGCGACCCGCAAATCAGATGTGCGCCGTGGGAAAGTGGCTCTGTTGTCTCGCAAAACTCACCATAGCAATTGTCCACCACAATGCGTGCGCTCGGATTGACACTTGCAACGACTTTGCAAATTTCTTCAATATCGGCGCAAGACAGCGACTTTCGTATGCCATAGCCACGACTGCGCTGTATAAAAATGGCACAAACATCGTCTGTCGCCGCCGCTTGCTTGATAGCTTCAAGATCGGGTGCCCCGTCTTTTAGGGAAACCTCACGGTAGCCGATATTGTAATCGGCAAAGGTTCCGCCGACAGGCCCTCTAAGCCCGACCACCGTCTGTATGGTGTCATACACCGAGCCGGTGACCGACAGCACGGTCTTGCCCACCTGCGCCACCGCAAACAGAGCGCAAGCTATTGTGTGGGTACCGTTTACAAAAGTAGTGCGCACCAGTGCCGATTGTCCGCCCATTACATCGGCGAAAATCAGCTCAAGCTTTTCCCTGCCGACATCGTTATATCCATATCCGGTTGTGCCTGAAAAGCAGGCGTCCGACACACGGTGCTTTGCAAAGGCATTTAGCACTCGTTCTGTACAGGCGGCAGATACAGCGTCAATATGTTCAAAATTGGCACTTGCATGTTGCTGTGCGCGCTGTGCCGCCTCAATTAGTTTTTCCGATAGTTTCAAAAAATCTTCCTCCAAGTCTTCAGTGGTGTATTGTTGTTATAATTTTATCACAATTTCAGCGGCTTGCAAGGCAAATTTACAGTTAAATTGGCAAAACTCGGCTCCATTAATTATTTTTACATTATTTTTGCAAAAAAATCGTGCAATTTGTTCTCAAATCTGCTATAATAATTGTCGCAACGGCAAAATCCATCTTTTGCTTATTTCAAATAACAATATAAGGAGAGTAACAAAAATGCACAAGTACGTTTACCTGTTCACCGAAGCCAACGGCACAATGCGTGAGCTTCTCGGCGGTAAGGGCGCAAACTTGGCGGAAATGATCGGCCTTGGTATGCCGGTTCCCGAAGGTTTCACCATCACCACAGAGGCTTGCACACAGTATTATGCTGACGGCGAGAAAATCAACTCTGAAATTGAGGCTCAAATCTACGAGTATATCGAAAAACTCGAAGAAGAGACCGGAAAACGCTTTGGCGACCTTGAAAACCCCCTGCTGGTATCGGTTCGCTCGGGCTCGCGCGCTTCCATGCCCGGCATGATGGACACCATTCTCAACCTCGGTCTTAACGATGAGGTTGTTGAGTCCTTCGCCAAAAAAACCGGCAATGCCCGCTTTGCCTATGACAGCTATCGCCGCTTTATCCAAATGTATTCCGACGTGGTTATGGAAGTTGGCAAAAAGTACTTTGAAGAGCTTATCGACGAGATGAAAGAGCAAAAAGGCGTTCATCTTGATACCGATTTGACCGCAGAAGACCTCAAACAGCTTGCAATTAACTTTAAAGCAGAGTACAAGGCAAAGCTGGGAACCGATTTCCCCTCCGACCCGAAAGAGCAACTTATCGGCGCTGTCCGCGCTGTTTTCCGTAGCTGGGAAAATCCCCGTGCTATCTACTATCGCCGTATGAATGATATCCCCTCAAGCTGGGGTACCGCTGTCAACGTGCAAAGCATGGTTTTCGGCAACATGGGTGATACTTCGGGCACAGGCGTTGCCTTTACCCGTAACCCCTCTACCGGCGAAAATGTGCTTTACGGTGAGTTCCTTATGAACGCACAGGGCGAGGACGTTGTTGCAGGTATCCGCACACCCAACTCGATTGACAAGCTCCAGGAGATCATGCCTGCCGCTTATGACGAGTTTGTTTCCATTTGCGGAAAGCTTGAAAAACATTATAAAGATATGCAGGACATGGAGTTCACCATCGAAGATGGTAAGCTTTACATGCTTCAAACAAGAAACGGTAAGCGCACTGCCGCCGCCGCACTCAAAATCGCTGTTGACCTTGTCGAAGAAGGCATGATCACCATCGACGAGGCACTGCTCAAGGTAGATCCCAAACAGCTCGACTCTCTGCTCCACCCGCAGTTTGACGAAAAGGCACTCAAAGCCGCAGTGCCCGTGGCACGTGGCCTTGCCGCTTCGCCCGGCGCCGCTACCGGTGCTGTTTACTTCACAGCTGAGAGCGCAACAGAAGCCGCAAAATCCGGCAAAGTTGTTCTTGTTCGCCTTGAAACCAGCCCCGAGGATATCGAAGGCATGAACGCCGCACAAGGCGTTTTGACCGTCCGTGGCGGTATGACCAGCCATGCGGCCGTTGTTGCACGTGGCATGGGTACTTGCTGCGTCGCAGGTTGCGGTGACATCAAAATGGATGAGCACAACAAACGCTTTACCATCGGCAGTCACACCGTTTCCGAGGGCGAGTGGATTTCGATAGACGGTACAACCGGTAATGTTTACATCGGTGAAATTGCCACCGTAGAGGCAGCTTTGACAGGCGATTTCGGTCGCTTCATGGCATGGGCTGACGAAAAACGCACCCTTAAAGTGCGCACAAATGCCGACACCCCCCGTGATGCCGCACAAGCTGTCCGCTTTGGCGCAGAGGGCATTGGCCTTTGCCGTACCGAGCACATGTTCTTTGAGGCTGACCGCATCAAGATCGTGCGTGAGATGATTGTTGCAGACAAAGAGGAGCAACGCAGAGCCGCTCTTGCAAAGCTTCTTCCCATTCAGCGTTCTGACTTTGAAGGCATCTTTGAGGCTATGGGCGAGCGCCCGGTAACCATCCGTTACCTCGATCCCCCGCTGCATGAGTTCCTGCCGACAGAGGCTGCTGATATTGCCGATATCGCAAAAGAGCTTGGCGTTTCTGTTGAGGTTATCAACTCCAAAATTGATGAGCTTCACGAGTTCAACCCCATGCTCGGACATCGTGGTTGCCGTCTTTCCATCACCTATCCCGAAATCGCTGAAATGCAAACTCAGGCGGTTATCGAAGCGGCTATCAATGTCACAAAGCGCACCGGCATGACCATCGTGCCTGAGATTATGATTCCACTGGTCGGACATGTTAATGAGCTTGCCTTTGTCAAGAAAATCGTCGTCGATTTGGCTGACAAAATCATCGCTGAAAACGGCATTGAGCTTGAATACATGGTCGGAACAATGATTGAGATTCCCCGTGCCGCTATCACTGCCGACGAGATTGCAACTCAAGCGGAGTTCTTCTCCTTTGGCACAAACGACCTGACACAAATGGGCTTCGGCTTCAGCCGTGACGATGTCGGCAAAATCCTCAGCGCTTATTATGACGCTAAGATTTTGGAGTCCGATCCCTTCTCAAGACTTGACCAAGACGGTATTGGCAAACTGGTCAAGATGGCAGTTGAGCTGGGTCGCAAAACACGCCCCAACATCAAGCTGGGCATTTGCGGCGAGCACGGCGGAGACCCGAGCAGTGTCGAGTTCTGCCACGAAGTTGGCCTGCACTATGTTTCCTGCTCACCTTACCGTGTACCCATCGCACGCCTTGCAGCTGCACAAGCGGCCGTCAAAGGCAAGTAAAATAACAGCAAAATTAAACCCGACGGAATATTCCGTCGGGTTTTTTTGAACATTTTTGACCAATGAAAATTAAAACAGTTGTCGTGTGGCGGCAAGGCCGGTCGGTGTTACCGCAAGTCCTCCTTCGGCCGTTTCACGGACACTTGCAGGCATATTTATGCCGATTTGGTACATGGCATCTATGACCTCATCTATCGGAATAAAACTCTCGATGCCCGACAGCGCCATATCTGCGGAAGCTATCGCCTGCACGGCGAGTATTCCGTTTCGCTTGATGCAGGGTACTTCGACAAGCCCTGCCACCGGGTCACAGGCAAGACCAAGGCAATTTTTAAGCGCCAATGCGGCGGCGTGTGCCACCTGCCTATTTGTTCCGCCCAACAGATCTACAAGCGCCGCAGCCGCCATTGATGCACCACTTCCGCACTCGGCTTGACATCCCCCGGCGGCACCCGATATGGTCGCACGAGTGGCGATAACTGCGCCTATGCCCGAAGCGGTAATCAAAGCGTTCATGCAGTCACGATCGGAAAATCCATACTCCTCCTGCGCCGCAATGAGCACGCCCGGCAGTATCCCGGCCGCTCCGCAGGTCGGGGCAGCGGCAATTACGCCCATTGCGGCATTATATCCGCTTGTCGCAAGCGAATAGGTCATCGCCTTGCTACTCATTGGGCTGAGAATACTCTTTTTTGACTGAAGGTGGCGATAATACTGGGCGGCATCTCCACCGGTAAGTCCGCTGACCGAGCGCAAGTCGGAGGCTATGCCGGCCACAGCGGCATTTTTCATTACCGCCCAAACATCGGCCACACGATCTTTGATATGCTCTATCGTATCTCCACTGTCTCGTGCCTCCTCTTTGAGCACGATTTGCCAAATGGGCTGACTGTTTTTTGCCGCCTCATCCATAAGGTAATTTACGCTTTTTATATCCACAGCTGTGCCTCCTAAAACTTGGGAATTGCGATGACATTTGACACACTGCTGACCTGTTTCAGCTGTTCTATCGTGTCTTGATCTATCGCTTCATCGGTTTCCACTATCGTTATAACATCTCCGTCACGGCGTGTACGTGCGAGGCGCAAATTGCCTATGTTTACACCGCCATCCGAAATAATCTGTGCGATGTCGGCGAGCAGGCCATGCTCGTCCCTATGAAAAAGAATTGCCGTATCATAGGTACATGAGGCGTTGATCTCAGAGCCGTTTATGCCGGTAATTCGAATTGCACCGCCTCCTATAGACGCCCCACGAAGTTTCATTGTCACACCGTTTTTGCCGGTCGCTTCAATGTACACCGTATTGGGGTGAAATCTGGACTCGTCTGCCGTTTTAAGTTCATATTTAAAACCGGTTTCCTCGGCTATCAGCAGGCTGTCACGCACCTTTTCCTCCTCTGTGGAAAAGCCGAGTAGCCCACCTATTACCGCTTTGTCGGTTCCGTGCCCTTTATAAGTGTCTGCAAACGAACCGTAAAAGGTTATAACTGCCTTTTCAACATCCGCACCGATTAGAGTTCGGCAAATTAGCCCTATTCGCACAGCGCCTGCCGTATGCGAGGAGGACGGACCTACCGTAATCGGGCCGATTACATCAAACATTCCTATACTCATAATTTTTCCTCTCTACGGGAATATGCCACGTATGCGTTTTGCATTGCACACCCGCTCAAGTGCAATTAAATAAGCGCTCATACGAAGGGTTATTTTATTGCTTGTCGAATGATCCCACACCTCGTCAAAGGTTTTGAGCATCAGACTGCGAAGCATGCGCCCCACCTCATACTCGTCCCACATGAGCGACTGAACATTTTGCACACGCTCAAAATATGAGACAATAACACTGCCCAAGGTACTGACAAGGTCGGGCAGAACCAGTACACCTGCTTGCTCGAGTATGTCATCTGCCACCGGTGTAATCTGGCTGTTGCCACATTCAAGCACGATTTTTGCTTTAATGTCGGCGGCGTTTTGCTCTGTGATTACCGACTCTATCGCACAAGGTGCGAGCACGGTACATGGATGTGTTATGACCGTTTGAATGTCTGCCTTTTGCGCTCCGTTTTGCACGAAATCGCTCACCGTTCCGCCACGCTCTGCATGTTCTATCAGCGAAGGGATATCTATACCGCTTTCACACAGTATTCCCCCGGAAATGTCGCACACTCCGACAATTTTAATTCCCTCACCATACATCTGACGGGCGGCAGACCGCCCCACCTTGCCAAATCCACACATAACCGCAGTCGAGCGGTTGAGTGGCAATCGCATACGCTTTAGCGTTTCCTTAAGGACATATACACTGCCGTCACCGGTCGAACTTCCGTATCCCAGAGTTCCGCCCAGCGCAACCGGCTTGCCGGTGACAATGCCCGAAACCGAATTGCCGGCCATCATGCTATAGGTGTCCATAATCCAGCCCATAATTTCGTCATTTGTTCCGACATCGGGATCTGCAATATCCTCATTCGGCCCGATAATCGGTAAAATCATCGCAGTATATCTGCGTGTCAGGCGTATAAGCTCACTGTGGGAAAGCTGAGTTTTATCCACTCGTACGCCACCAAAAGCGCCGCCAAAGGGCAGGTTTGCAAGTGCGCATTTCAGGGTCATAAGCCCAGCCTGAGCGCGCAACTCCTCATGGTTTAGCTCATTGTGAAAGCGCACTCCCCCCTTGTATGGGCCGAGAAGGCAGGAGTGCTGTACCCTATACCCTTCAAACAAAGTAACCGTTCCGTCGTCCATCTCGACGGGGATTGACACAATCATCTCACGTTCGGGATGCTTTGCAAACTCATACTCCGAACGTTTCATGCCAAGTTTTTGAGCGGCCAAGTCGATCATGTCGGTAAAGTCGCGATAGCTTGTTGACATAAAAATCACCTCTTTATCTATTTTGCATAAAATCGTTGATTAAAATTATGCATAATGCTCATTTTAAGTTTTTAGCGTTAAAATACTTGTCTTTTTTATTTATTATACAATATTTTTATTTTTAATTCAAGCGATACAATTCTGTCGCTTTGCACAATTAAACCAAGCATTTTTTATGCACTGTTTTCAAGGTAATAATTTTGTGGATTTTTATTGCACTTTATGATACAATATAACACGTTGTCATAATATTATTTACACTGTTGGGAGTGGTTTTTTGTCAAAATTCAGAGAGTACATAACACAAAAGCGTGGTATTTCAATGAGCATGTTCCTTTTTTTACTGCTTATCGGTGCTGCCGCTTTCGGAAACGGTTTTAGCGACGCTGTTTACAGCAATTTTTATAAGGACGCTTACGATGTAACCGCACAGCAACGTGCCTTTATCGAGTTCCCTCGTGAACTGCCCGGCGTGGTCTGCGTTTTTCTTATCGGTGCGCTTTCTTTTATCGGCGACTTAAAAATCGCTTTCATTGCACAAATTCTCGCCTGCGTCGGCGTGACCGTGCTCGGATTGATCACTCCGTCATTTTCGGTTATGCTTCTGTTTTTGTTTACAAACTCACTCGGAATGCATGTTTTTATGCCCCTTCAAGACTCTATCGGAATGGCACTTGCAGAGCCGGACAAGGTTGGCAAGAGGATGGGCGAATATGCCAGCTTAAAAGTTGCAATCAGCTTTATATCGGCAATAATTGTATTTTTCGGCTTTAGATTTGGATTTTTCACCTTCAAAACCGATGTAAAAGTGATTTTTCTTATAGCAGCTTTTATGTTTTTTGTCGCAATCCTGCTGTCTGTTGCGCTTATGCGCCAGGCTAAAATTGACAAAGTGCTTTTAAAGCCTGAAAAGCGCAAGTTTAAAATTGTCTTTAGGAAAAGATATAAATATTACTACCTTTTGACCATTTTGCACGGTGTACAAAAGCAGATTGCATATGTTTTCGGCTCATGGGTCATTATCGACCTATTGCTGAAGGGCGCCGATGTTATGTCACTTTTGATGATCACCAGCAGTTTTATCGGTATTTTCTTTTTACGCAAGGTCGGACAGTGGATGGACGGACTGGGCATCAAATTTATGATGTATGTTGATGCGCTTAGTTTTATCATCATTTACACAATTTACGGTTTTGTCGTCTGGGGAATTGCCGAAAGTCTTATCCCAACCTCGGGAATATCGGTTATTTTCGTATATTGCCTCTTTGTGCTCGACCGACTTTCCATGCAAATGGGTATCGTCAAATCGGTCTATTTAAAGTCCATCGTGCAGGACAACTCAGAGGTTACCTCAGTTTTGTCCACCGGCCTAAGTCTTGACCACTGTGTCGCAATTATTGCCGCACAAATCAGCGGATTTATATGGGACGGCTTCGGCCCTCAATGGGTATTTTTCTTGGCCGCCTTTTTCTCGCTCGGCAATTTGTTTGTCGCCTACAGCATAAAAGAGTAGTATTAATCTATAACCAATGCCGAAACTCCACTATGGAGTTTCGGCATTTTTCAGTTGTCTGATTTTAGATATAATTGCTATTGCAAAGGGTATTGCAAGCAGAAGTAGCAAAATATCATAACGTGTTGCCTCCTGTGCCGTCACCACCCTACCGCTGTTGAGCGCAAGCCCTGCTATAACCGCACTTAGGCTGAGCGCAGGGGCAAAATATCCCTCAAATCGTGGTGCAAGCTGCCTGCCGACCAGCTGGGCAAAGTGCAGACTGATAGCGGCACGAAAGGGCTGACACAGCAGATAAACTCCCGATATTAAAAACTCTGAGCGCTGAAGCAGACTGCTAAACTGCAATACCATTGATGCCGTATAGGAGGGATACCTGCTAATTTCCATCATCGGTACACCGAGCACCATAATATCTCTGATATTTGTCAAAGCAAGCACAAAAAGTACGAGCAATACCGCTCTGTACATTGATTTATCCCAGTTTTTTTCCTTCGAAGTACCACCGACAATGAGCACCAAAAAAAACAGCTGTGCTATATACATTGCGGTCACCGACACAATTTGATCGGCGAGCGGAGCGACTCCCCCTTGCAAAACCGGCAATATTGCGCCGTAGTCAAGCTGTGGTATCGACAGCACAAATGTAAAGATTAAAAATGCCAGAACGATCGGAAATACCACCCGTGCCGACACCGCCATCGCGCGTCTGCCCGCATGAAGCAGTAGAAAAACGGTTAGACCAAGCAGTGCCGCCGAAAGCTCACGTGGCGTATGCTTTGTCGCCGTTGCCGCTATAAAATCAAGAAAACTGCTAATTGATGCCGCAGATACAAAAACAGATAATATCGCATACAGCAAAACCACTACCGTTCCGATTTTTTTGCCGAGCAACTGGCGAAAAGCGCATATCGGCTTTGCATCGCTTGCCATATATTTAAAGAGCTTTATTGTTGGAATTGCTATCACTGCACCTACGGCAAGGGCGATGTATCCATTTGCCACCAGGTACGGCGTACCTATAAGCGAGGTGTTGCCAAAAGAAAACAGGCACGTTAAAAAGAAAATTTGACGGTTTGTAAGGTCACGGCTTAGCATATTACCTCCTTTAAGGTGGCGGCATTTGAACTCGTCATCGTATTTCTGTTGTTTATTGTAGGGGCGACCTGTGGTCGTCCGTTGGCCTTGCGAGGGAGCGAGGTATTTGGACGAAGGTTTGTGCCGATTGCGGCACCGCAACCTACTTTTTGACCCCAAAAAGTAGGCAAAAAGTGTTGGGGGCGTTGCGTATGCGCCCCCAAACCCCCTAGCGCTTTTGCCTTTAGAAATACAGAAGATTGCACCCCTGTGTGTAAATTTACGTCGTCTGCGGACGAAAGTTGATCAGATTTAGTACAGCGTGCTTATAACCTACTCGGAGTGAAGTGCATAATTTCCGTAAGAGGTGATTTTTACGGAAAT
>CAYJAS010000030.1:0-8482 GCA_964367895.1 uncultured Oscillospiraceae bacterium
GCACTGAAAAAAGTACTCGTCTTTACTTTGAAAACTGTATGTGATAAGATATAAGCCTATAAATGATTATACAAGCGACTTCCCTTATTAATTATAAAGGAGCGAAGTATGTCTTCTGATAATAAAACAACAAAATATAATGGCAAAACCGTTTTGGCCTCGCTTGCTTATTTTTTGCTGATAACGGCATTTTTTTACCTGCTGATTGTTCAGATAATGCCGCCTTATGTCGATGTTCCCACCATGGAGCAGCTGGAGCAAACCGATTTAAGTGCCAATTTTGTGCGCTTAGGTTCGGGCTTAGCTGAGCGATATAGAGGCAAGCTATATGAACCCTCCGACTTTACGGGAACTGAGCTGCCCTCGGGCGACAGTGACGCAAAATATATGACACTTCGCATCATGCTAAACATTCCTGCGGGCAAGACCTACGGTATCACAGGGCTTACCGCCGCTTATTCACAAAAGGTCTATGTAAACGGGCAGCTGCTTT
The DNA here is from genome assembly GCA_964367895.1 of uncultured Oscillospiraceae bacterium. GTDB lineage: Bacteria > Bacillota > Clostridia > Oscillospirales > Butyricicoccaceae > CAYJAS01. The sequence continues at coordinate 494 of CAYJAS010000030.1, forward strand.
CCACTGTCGGGCAGGTCAGCGATAATGAGGAGGATTTTGTTCCGAAAACCGATTATTACACCATTTATTTTATGCCCGAAACCGATACCACCGAAATTGTCATTCAGCTTGCCCATTTTAATCACAGAAGCGGGCATTTGAACAATTTTTACTTAGCCGAGCAACAAGTAATAGCCGCCCGAAATCGCATGGAGTTTTTAGCTGACGGCCTTGTGCTTGGCGTTTCTCTCACTATTGCCATCTTCTTTTTCGGCATGTTTTTGTTCAACCGCAAAAGAATGAGCTTTCTGTGGTTCTCTCTTTCCTGTTTTTGCTCGGCGGTGCATTACTCTATATTCCACAACAAGGATATAATGGTGCTACTTCCCGATTTGTCGTGGTATATTTCTCATAAAGCAGAGGCCATTGCCATGATAGGGTTTTATGTTTTTCTTTTGATTTTTGTCGTTTCAATGCTTAGACTAAACATCGCCAAACCGATAAAATACATTTTTCTCGGCCTTTTTGCTTGCATTATGCTTTACTATATCTTCCTACCTTCCACAGTGTACAGTGAGTACATATACTCTTTCATTTATTTCTCGCTGGCAATGCTATTTATCTCGGCATTTTACATTGTATGGCGTGCTATTTCCGAGAGGGCATTTGCTCAATGGGAAAATATCATTGTCGTTTTCAGCTTGCTTCTTGTGCTGACGACAGCGGTCATGGAGGGGCTGACCTACTTCAACCGCTCGTGGTATTTTCAGCCTTACTCCACCATGCTTATAATATTCTTCAACGCCATAACCCTCACTATGCATTTTAGGCGCACCGAGCAGGAGCTGACTGTAGCACAAATAAAACAGCAGGAAATTTCAGAGCACAATGCCATGCTCAAGCGAGTTAGCAATATGAAAACCGAGTTTTTGGCCAACACCTCGCATGAGATGCGAACTCCACTTACCGTTATGTCGGTCGGCATACAGACGGCGGCCGAGATTTTATCGGACGGTGAGATGACACCGGAAAATAAGGAAACGATAGCTCTGTTAAACGACGCTCAGTCGGAAATAATCCGCCTGTCACGCATGGTCGGAGGAATGCTGTCGCTAAACTCTTTGCGAGCAGGCACCGAGAAAATGCGATTTGATTTTTCGCAGGTGCTGAAAAATACATCGGACATGCTGGGGCTGATACTTTCAAAGCGAGCAAATAAGATACAGACCGATATCGAGGACAATTTGATACTTTACGGTGACACCGATTTGCTGGCACAGGCTCTTATAAATATCATTCAAAATGCAAATGCCCATACCACTTCGGACACCATAATTCTGTCGGCAAAGCTTCAAGATGACAAAATTTCTGTGTGTATAAGCGACAACGGCAGCGGTATTGCGCCCGAGCTTTTGCCCCATGTTTTTGAGCGTGGCGTGTCTGACGGTGGAACAGGTGTAGGACTATATTTATGCAAAACAATTGTGCAATCACACGGCGGCGATATTTGGATTGAAAGCGAGCCGGGCAAGGGAACGCAGGTGCACTTTACTTTGCCGATTTATGAGGGACAATACGGAGGTGATCACTGATGCCTGAAAGTAAAAAATGTATCCTCCTTGTGGAGGACAATGAAAAGATATTGCAGGGAAACAAAAGGATGCTCGAGCGACGAAATTATGAGGTTGCTACCGCGTCCACATTGCAGCAGGCACAAGATAAGATAAGCCAAGCAAGCCCCGACTGCATTGTGCTCGACATCATGCTCCCAGACGGAAGCGGGCTTGATTTTATGCGTAAGCTGAGGACAGAACAAAACAGCGCTGTGCCGATTTTACTGCTCACCGGGCTTGCCGAGCAGGAGGATATCGTAAAGGGGTTTTCCTGCGGTGGTGACGACTATCTTGTGAAGCCGTATGATTTTCAGGTACTGCTTGCACGGGTGCAGGCACTGCTTCGCCGCTATGAGCAGGTGCCAGACAAAGTGGTGGTCGATCGTTTGAGTCTTGATATTGTGGCCAGTGTCGCTACACTTGATGATATGGATTTGCTACTTACTCAAAAGGAATTTGCCATGCTACTTACCTTTTGCCAAAACAAAGATCGATATGTAGACGGTGTATATCTATATGAAAAGGTGTGGAAACTGCCCCTTCAAGGTAATAGTACCGCACTTCACAACACCATAAGGCGACTGCGTTCTAAGCTAATCGGGAGCGACTATTGTATCACCTGGTCACGCGGAGAGGGATATTGCTTTGAGCGTGAATGATGTTAAATCGTCGGATTACATGGGCTATATTTTGTATGGCGGCATCCTCGGTGCGATGGCACCGCCTTGACAGCTACAGGGGACACTCACCCTCGTCGGCGTACAGCTTTTGATGATTATAGAGAATAGAGTGATAGACAAAAATCCGAACACAATTCGGACTTGATTTGCTTGCAATTTAATTTGTGCTGAGCACAGAATGGAGATAATAGGATATGAAAACAGTAGATTTATTGATTTTTACACAGCATATGTACACTATGGAAGGTAGCGGCGTGGGCTATCTGGAAGGGCATGGTCTTGCCATTGATGGCGGAAAGATCGTCGATATCGCAAAATGCGAAGTGCTTAAAAGCAATTATAAGGGCGAAAAAGTCATAGAGGCAACCGACAAAGTTCTGTTGCCCGGATTCATCGATGGGCATATGCACACCGGACATGCCGTATTGCGTGGACTGGCGCAAGACATTGACAACTGGATGATGTGGGGTGTTGCGCCATTTGAAGCACAGTGGACGGGTGATGCCCAAGTTGCCGGAAGCAAGCTTGCCATTGCGGAAGCGATAATGAACGGCACAACCACCATCGGAGATGATGGTTTGGACATGGACGGCACCTGCCAATTTGTCAAAGAAATAGGGGTTAGAGGAAATATCAGCATCCGCATCAGAGAGGCTCTACAACGTGTCTATAAACCGGGCGAACTTTATGAGTATGACGAAAATTACGGCAAACAATCGCTTAAACACTGCCTTGAAATGTATGATAAATACAACGATATAGACGATGGCAGGATTAAGATACGTTTTGGGCCGCAAGGGCCGGATTTTGTCAGCGCACAAATGCTTAAAAGAATAAAAGTGCTCGCAAAAGAGCGAAACACAAAAATCCATATGCACCTTTCACAGGGTTCGAGGGAAACAGAGCAAATGATGATGCGCTACGGGAAAAAAGGAATTCCTTTTTTGGCCGAGATGGATTATTTGGATAAAGATTTTGTTGCTATTCATCTCACCGACGCAACTGCCGACGAGGTTTCCATCTTTGCCAAAACCGACGCTTCCATGATTTTATGCTCATCTTCTATCGGGATTATCGATGGTATAGTTCCGCCCGCAAAATTGGTGCAAGATGCAGGCGGCATCTGCGGACTTGGCAGTGACCAAGCGCCGGGCAATAACTGCCACAATATGATTAGCGAAATGAAGATGACCGCTATGCTGAACAAAGCTCATTATCAAGACCCTGAAGTTATGCCTTCTTGGAAGGTGCTCAGAATGGCGACTATTGAAAATGCGCAAGCGCTTGGCATTAGCGAGCAAACGGGTAGCATAGCTGTTGGCAAAGATGCCGACCTGATCTTGATAGATTTAAATCAAGCTTCACTGGCGCCCTTGTATACAACTCCCATGAGAAACTTTGTCCCCAATCTTGTTTATAGTGCAAGGGGAAATGAAGTTGATACCGTCATGGTGCAAGGCAAAGTTTTAGTGGAAAACAAAAAGCCTGTTACATTTGATATGCAGGAAATTTTAAAGACTGTGCAACAGTATGCCGATGATATCGGTAAAAAAGCAAAACCACAATTTGAGGAGATAAACGGAAAAAATGCGCAGTATATGAGCGAAGGAAAGCTATAATTTTAAAAAAAGATTGCAAAAAAAGGCGAAGAATAGCAATGCTATTCTTCGCTTTCTTTAATTTAATCGATGAAAAATTAGTCTTCTTCCACTTCGCTCTTGTGCTCTTCGATAATCTTCTTTTGCACATCGCCCGGAACTTCTTCATAACGCTCAAACTTTATGGTGAAGCTACCACGGCCTTGTGTCATCGAACGCAGTGAAATGGCGTAATCGGAGACTTCGCTCATCGGGACTTCAGCCTCTACCATCTGCTGGCCACCCTCTTGCGGTGTCATGCCCATAATGCGGCCACGGCGCTTGTTGAGATCGCCGATTACATCGCCCATTTGACTGTCGGGCACAATAACCTTTAGACTGCCAACAGGCTCAAGCACCACAGGATTTGCCTTTGGTATACCTGCTTTGTATGCCAGACGAGCTGCCATTTTAAAGGACAGTTCGTTTGAGTCAACATCGTGATACTTACCGTCCACCAGAGTTGCACGCAGACCGGTCATTGGGAAGCCGGCGAGCATGCCGCGCTCCATAGCTTCTCTGATGCCTTTTTCAACCGCAGGGTGGAAGTTTTTCGGTACGCTTCCGCCGAAGATCTTCTCCTCAAACAGGAAGTCACCTTCATAATACGGCTCAAAGGTCATCTTTACATTTCCGTATTGACCATGTCCGCCCGATTGCTTTTTATGGTTACCCTCAACCATTTCAACCTTTTTGCGTATGGTCTCACGATATGCCACCTTGGGATCTGACAGCTCAACCTCTACACCAAACTTGCTCTTTAGCTTTGAGCACAGCACATCGATATGGATATCGCCTGCGCCCGATATGACCATCTGCTTGGTTTCGGTGTTGTTAAGCACGCTGAATGCAGGGTCTTCGTCACGAAGTTTTGTAAGGCCGGAGGCGATTTTTTCCTCGCCACCTTTGGATTTAGGTGCGATAGCACGGCTGTAGCAGGGCTCTGCAAACTCGATACCACGAAGCTTAACATCCATTCCCGCGCCACAAAGTGTGTCGCCGGTCTTTGTGTCGTTGAGCTTTGAAACGGCACCGATATCACCGCAACCGATTTCCTTTACTTCTATATTCTTTTTGCCCTTAACAATGTAGATGTGACCCATCTTCTCATTTGCTCCGGTGCGGCTGTTGTGCAACATCATATCTGCTGTTACCTTGCCGGAAACCACCTTGAAGAAGCTAAATCTGCCGTATTGGTCGGCTATGGTCTTAAAGACAAATGCGACCGGCTTGCCATTTGGATCATATTTGAGCTCGACCGGGTTATCATCGTCATCAACACCGGTTTCCACACGCACCTGATTGGGTGCCGGTGCAAAATCTATAATTGTGCGAAGAAGCTGAAGTGTTCCGAATCCGGTGGTTGCCGAACCGCAAACTACCGGCACGACATCTCCTGCGATAACACCGTTTCTCAGACCTGCATGCAGTTCTTCATCGGTAAAGGTTTCGCCGGCAAAATATTTTTCAAGCATTTCTTCACTGCTCTCGGCAACACTCTCTACCAGTGCTTCACGCAGACGAGTGACCTTTTCAACTTTGTTTTCGGGCAGTGCATGCTCAACAACTTTTCCGCCCTCAACCTTAAATGCCTTTTGGTCAAGGATATTGAGCACGCCCATCGCCTGTCCGTTATCATCAAACCAGGGCACTACAAAGGGAGTGACCGCCTTACCGAAAGCATCTCTCAAGCTTTCATATGCCTTGTCAAAGTCGGCATTTTCCTCATCCACCTTGGATATGTAAAAGAAGCTGGGCAGTTTTTTCTTTTGAACGGTTTTCCAAGCTTTTTCTGTGCCGACGGCACAACCGGCTTTTGCGGTCGCCAGTATGATTCCACAGTCGGCGATACGTGTAGCTTGGGCTACTTCACCCTCAAAATCAAAGTAACCCGGGGTGTCGATAACATTTATAATGCAACCGTCAAACTCCACAGGCGCAAGCGCCGTTTGAATGGAGATTTGCCTTTTGACCTCCTCGGGGTCAAAATCGCAAACGGTGTTTCCGTCAGCTACTTTTCCGAGTCTGTCGGTACCGCCCGTCAGAAAAAGCATACTCTCTGCAAGCGAAGTTTTACCGTCACCGCCGTGTCCCAGCAGGCAAACATTGCGGATTTTGTCAACGGGATATGCCATAATTTTCTCTCTCCTTTTTGGTTATTAATCAGTGACTAACTCCTTTAATTATATAACAATTCTTTGTTAACTTCAACCGAATTTTTAAATTATTTTTGCCTTTTAATTCGACGATTTAGACATATTGCACTAAAATGCAAGCGAAAAATCAAAGTTTTGACCAAAGTGAAGTGATAAGCAAGCAAGGTATTGACCAGAGCAAGGTAAACGCCAATGCGTTATACGGGGTGGCTGAGGATACCTCTCCGCCTGCCGCAAGGTAATACATCAGCAAAGTTCCGAGCACGGCACCGACAGCGCCGAATATTATGCCGATGTTTGACGCCTTATAGACCTTTCTCGCCGCTCCGACCGTTTCGACAAAGGGCTGTATTCCCTCTCGGCTGATAAGGGCATGTGTCTGCTCAGCTTTGCCGAAGGTGGGCACCGACAGCGACAGTCTCTCGGGGAGTTCGGGATATTCGCATATGCCAAGCGGCAGTGAAAATCTGTCCTCTACCATATTGTCGTTTGCGTTAAAATCCCTGGTTGCCAGCACCGGGCTTATTCGAGCCGAGCGAAGCAGTCGGAAAGCGTATTGAGATTGTGGCATTGCCGAGTATTTCATGACAAAAACCCCTGCAAATTTGGAATCTATCGCCACTAAAAGGCTGTTTTTGATACGCATTTTGGCGCTGAGCGTTACACCCATTCTGGTCAAAAAGGCGGCGTTTCCGAGCAAGACATATTTGCCGTCTATCTTTGCCGAAACACCTCCGCTTTCAAAAAAACGAAGCCCTTGGGGAGTGAGCAAAGAGATATAATTTTCCTTTGCAAAGGTTGAAAAAGCATCTGAAAGACCGCCTCCCACCTCGGTGAGCATTGAAGCGACATAGGATATGACCGTTTCAAGCTGAAATCCGTCTGCCAGCTTCATTCCGTGCAGTCTGACCGACTTTTGCGGAAAAATATCCCCGTCACGAAGTGCGATATGGTCACATTTGGCGAGTGCTTTTGCACATTGTGAGTTTACAATCATACTGCCCGAGGAGAAAAGTCGCTTGCTGATAGCTCTAAACGGTGCAGAGGAGCTCATAAGCAAGCCTGCCGGTGTCATCACCGAAGTGATGGCGGCAAGTGCCCAAGCATAGCTCTCCGGTCTGCCCACTCCATAACTTGCCACAGCGGCAAAGCCGAGCGATGCTACCATTGCTATCGGTGCGAATACCTGTGAAAATCTCTCTGTCTTGTCGGGTATTGAAATCAGCTCAAGGTCTACTCCGGCGCCCTCCGCCGTTTTAATCGCTGTGTGCTGTTTGTTTCCGTCAACAAAACCTTTGACAGCCATCGGGTTTGAGCCCATAAGGGTGACCTTGTAGGCTCTGCGCAGACTGTCTGCCCTTTGCCTCTTTGCGATGAGGGCAAAAAAGCAGGACAGTGTGGACAGCGCACAATATGGCAAATATCCGCCCCAAAGCGGAAATAATATTATCGTGACTCCGTGGGCAAATGCACACAGACCTGTAAACAGTACTAACGTGTCCATGGTCGGCCTGCCTTTGAGCAGTCGCCACAGGCCGGAGGCGGTCACTTCAATTGCCAGCAACATGGACACCGACTGAAGTGCCAACAGGATAAATATATAAACAAACGGAGTGTTCATATAGGATAAATCAAAGGGCATCGGCAGTCCGAAGGTCATTCCGACGCTCATATATATTGAGGTCAGCACAAGGGGTAGCATAAGCAGTATTCGTGCCGCCATTGACACGGTGAGCTTAGAAAGTCGCTCTACAGCCGCTGACGGATCGGTAGTGATTTCGTTTATCAAATCATATGCAATCCTGGCTTTCGGTGCTTGGTAATATTCCTCGTCGTCCTCATCATCTTCTCTCTCGGCCGGTGTGGAAATCCTCGGCGCTTTTTTTGCCGTGCGCCAAGGCGGAACATACTCCTCTGCCTCTAT
>CAYJAS010000030.1:8582-9649 GCA_964367895.1 uncultured Oscillospiraceae bacterium
GGCTTTGGCCTTTCTCTTTTGGGCACAAACTCAATAACCTCCGAACGGCTCGAATCACTGCGAGCCTGCCCGTCGGTTTGCTTTTTTACCTCTGCAATTATTTCATCAAGCAACATGTCTTGATACTGTTTGTCCTCTTTATTGTCTGCCATGCACAACCCTCCCTAAAAAGAGCAAATAAGTTTCTATTTAATCTGCCGTTTTCTGACCGCCTCATATAGCAATACCGCAGCGGCATTTGATGCATTCAGTGAGTTTACCGCTCCGAATTGCGGTATGCTGACGATAAAATCCGCCTCTGTTTTTGATGTCTGTGAAATTCCGTCGCCCTCACTTCCGACAACGATGGCACATGGAATGCTCATGTCAAGCTCATACATGCTTTTTCCACCCATATCGGCGGCGAACACAAAAATATTGTTCTTTTTCAGCTCTCTTATCGCCGTGCCTATATTGGCACATCGTGCGATGGGCAAGTGCTCAAGTGCGCCTGCCGCCGCCTTTGCACACGCCGCGCCAAGCCCTGCCGACCGATGACGTGGCACTATGACCCCGTGGGCTCCGGCCACTTCTGCCGTGCGGATTATTGCACCTAAATTGTGCGGGTCTGTTATACCGTCACACAGTACAATCAGTGGCGGTCTACCGCTTTTTTGCGCCGCCGTTAATATATCCGAAATTTCCTTATAATGCACCTGAGCGCACTGTGCTATAACCCCCTGATGCGAGCCGGTTTCACTCATCTTATCCAGTTTGCGCCTGTCGCATTCCACAACAGGTACGCCTGCACCTTTGGCCGCCGAAATTATATGTCCGAGCGCTTTGCCGGCTCCTTGGGCTATAAACAGCTTGTCAATCGCCCTGCCTGCCGACAGTGCTTCAAACACGGGGTTTCTTCCTTCGATTGTAACCGAGTGCTCCTGCTCTTCCATCGCTCTTATTGCTGAAAATTGAGAGGTTTTTCTCCCCTTTTGCCGAGTGAAATTGCCTTTTTGTCGGTCTTTTCTATCCATAAACATTCCTTCTTTATTTAGGGTGGCGGGCGATTCGTGGATCGCCCCTACAGG
>CAYJAS010000030.1:9749-16429 GCA_964367895.1 uncultured Oscillospiraceae bacterium
TAAACATTCCTTCTTTATTTAGGGTGGCGGGCGATTCGTGGATCGCCCCTACAGGTAGGTTGTTTCAAGATTGTGCGAACACGGGCGGCCGATGACCGCCCTACAGTGAATGTGGCATAAATAATCTTAAATATCATTTTATCACAATACAGGCAACATGTGAATAGCTTAGTCGCAATTTGATGCAAATATTTTTAAAGCCGTCCGCAAATAAACTGCGGGCGGCTTAATTGTGTTTTATGATAGTTTAAAATTTAGACAAAAGTGCGCACATTTTGTCCTTAAACAGCTTGGCATCGATGGTTTTTATGACGGTGGCATTTACACTTTCATAACCCATACCGTGCGCTTCATACGCTACCGAGCTGTCGGCTACAATTACCTGACCGTAGGCCTGCTTTTCAAGTGTACAACAATAGCAATTGCAGCTGCGTTTGTCGAGCACGATATCCTCCCAAAGTGCGACCGCCATAGCAACCGCATCGGGCAGGTCTATTTGATAGACACCGCTTCTCTCAAAATTGTATTGTTTGAGTTTGGATGTGCAATCGCACGCAAACTTGCCCAGCGTTCCGGCTACCGAGAGGCTGTTTAGCTCCTGCTCGCTTACCGCCGCCTCACCAAGGCAAAGGTCAAAGCCTATTATGGTGATCGGTATGCCGCTTTCAAGCATAATTTTATAACTCTCGGCATCTATAAAGACGTTAAACTCTGCAACAGGGGTTGCGTTACCCGGGCCAAATCCCGAGGTGCCCATCGACCAAATATGTTTCACCTTTTTCATGCAGTCTGGGTCTTTTAAGATGGCAAGTGCAATATTGGTCACAGGACCAAGTGCGACAATTTCAATCTCTCCGGGGTTATCTTTGACCGTTTGCAAAATATAATCCACTGCGTACAAATCACTCGCTTTGTTTTTTGGATGGATTAAATCCATCTCACCCATTCCGTCCTTGCCGTGGACGCATGCCGTGTCGGCACGTTGTTTAATAAGCGGTTTTGCCGCGCCCTTATAGACCGCCACCTCACTGCGACAAACCTCCGCTGTCATCAGTGCATTGTCGGTCGCTGTTTCAAGCGGAATATTTCCGCATACCGTGGTAATGCCGAGCACGCACACCTGCTCACTCAGCAGTCCGAGCATGATGGCTACCGCGTCATCGCTGGCTGTGTCTGTGTCAATGATAAATTTTCGCAAAATAAATCCCTCCGTACTTTTAATACGTGACAGCATATTCAGTATAACATATTTTCCGAAAAAATGCAAAACCGTTGCAGCAAAGCTACAACGGTTTTGGCAAACAGAAATGTATGGAAGACTTTATTGCGGTTTTTGTTCGTCGTTTTCGCTGTTTTCAACAGGTGCCGGAGCGGCAGCCGGTTTTGCCGGAGCGGCAACCGGTGTAGCTTTAACGATACCCGATTTGAACAGCAAATATGCAACGCCGATGGTTATCGGAATGAAGGCGATAAGCATGTATCCCTCTTTACCTTGCAATCTTGTTCCGCCTGTGATAAGTGGGAAAATGAAATACGAAGCTGTTACAATCGCAACATTGACTGCCAAGATAACCCATCTGTTGGTGACCGTGTGACCCTGCGATTTTTTGTTGAGCAAATTGCTTGTTACCATTGCGCCGAACAGTGAGGGCAAAAGGAACTTTGTTGCCGTCTGGAAAGTCGGAGCGTTAAGTAGGGGCTGAAGGGGCTGAATAAGTACCACGCCGATTGCAATGATTACCATAGTGACTATCGACGAAGCGGCAACCGCTATAGAGGAAACAGCGTCTGCTCTGTCTGTTCCCGGCTCAGAGTCGGTCATATCTATTGCGTTTAGCGCACATGGGATTTTCAGGTTTGTAACATTACCTGTGATAAAGGTCATGTAAGTTGAGCTACCCAAAATTGTGGTATAAGCAAAAACGTTTGCTATAGCCTGTGGCAGGTAAATGGCTATAAGTGCCGAGGCGCTGATAAGGAAAACATCCATCTGCGGCCATGCGCCGTAATACAGCGAAAATGCAACAGGTATGCCGACCATTATGATTATAGCTATAACCGTTGCGATTTTACCTGTTCTGTGGGCTTGATAAAAATATGCACTGTGTTTCTTTTCCATTACTACATCCTCCTTATCCGACAATCGCTGTCCACATAATGGCGCTGACCATACCGAGCAACAGCGCTATTGCGAACGCAAAATTGTTGAGCCATTTCATATTGTACTTTGTAATGAGCCAGCGTTGTAGCAAGGTCAGCCCCGCAGCTGTTGCAAAGGTCAATGATGCTACTACCGGTGCACTACCGTGCAAAAAGCTTCTTATGGGAATGAACACCGCAAACATTGCAAGCAAGAAACATCCCATCATAACAGCTGTAAAGGGAGATTTTTTCTTGGAGGCGCTCATCATGCCCTGATGTACCGATTTCGAGAAAAACAAAACAAGGAATATACTTCCGATAATACCGACGCTCATTGCCATCATAACTGCGGAAATGACATTGATATCGGTGGTCTGTGCAAGAGCCGCTGTCGACTCAAAGCCGGCGCTTGCTGCGGTGGTATCGGCTGCGACCAGCTCGTACTCAACAGAGCCCAAAACCGAAAGCCTAAACCATGCCCAAGGTACTCCTATAACCGATTGGAGCGCCAAAAATCCGGCGACTATGGGTAGTGACGGGATAATACTGAAAAGTGCCGATGAGCGAACGACTCCCCAAAGTTCTTTTGAGGTCAGCCCTAATTCAAGTGCCTTTTTCCAGGCTTGCTTTGCCATTACAATACACATTACAACAACAAATCCAAGACCTAATATTACTGCTATGTACAGAAATCCGCTGTTCATTACTTCGGTGAAATTCATAAATACCCTCCCAAATATTTTTCTTTTCTAAAACGCTGTGAAAATCGGTTTCTACTCTCCTTCCCTACAGAACTTAATTGTGTATTATTATATCACCATAATAATGTAAATACAATATCTAAAATTTTTGATATATACAGAGTTTTAATAAAAAGTTTACAGTTTGTGATTGAATTTTATCTTCAATTTGTGTATTTTTACTTTCCCATCGCAATAAAACTGTGCACATTTATTTTAAATTTACAATTTATGTAATATAATATCAATTTTTGTAAATTCATTTGCTGAATTGCTAAAAGTCAAATCGAAAATTTTAATTAAAACATAACGCATAATATTAATCTTTTTTATAATTATTCATACGTTTTTACCCAAATTGCTTTATTTATACCCTGTTGCAATACCTCTTAAATGGGTGTATAATATTTCATATAAGGAATCAGAAATGGGGGATTGAATGAAAAACATTATAATAGGAATTACCATCTTATTGCTTGTTGTTGTCGGCCTGCCCGTGCTTTTCTATCATTATTTGGTAGATGATGCCACCAAGGAGTTTGACAAAAACATTTTGGAGAGCAATATAGAAAGTATCAAGGAGAACTTTGCCGACTCTATGACAGATTTTAGCTCTCTTTCAGCTATTAATGACGGATTTATCGATGTTTTAAACGACTCAGGTCTTCTCGCCTTTTTTGGTGATGAGTACAAACTGGATATCAATTGGGAGGACATCGAGCAGCTGGTGCCTATAGCGGAAAATGTCCCCAAACTATTGTCCGGAAATATTGACGAGTTTTCCTATGACGGTGACAATGGTGTGGCATATGTCAAAAATCAAGGCGATTACATTGAGCAGTGCCGTGATATGCACAACATCTTGATAGACGCCGGCTTTGTAATGGAGGACGGGCAAGACCCGAGCGAGTTTTCAAGCGAGTACGGCGTCTGGCAGAGATACAATTATATTTTGTCTGAAGATCGTTCTGTTTTTGTGTTTTTGTACGCTACTGAGCCTCTTTATGAGGAGACCAGAAACCTGATGGTTGAGATCTCCACCGGCAGAAAGCTTTGGTGAGCCGTATGAAGATATTTATGATAATCTTGCACCTGATTAAAATGGTGCTTCGTGCCCTCACCGGCTATTACGCAGTTATTTTCTTTGTGTCCTTTATAACAAGTAAACTTCTTTTTGCACCGGTGGATTTTGCCGATGCCCTTGAAAAAATGCAGATTTTCTCTGTGGGCGAAATTGTCGGCTTGTTTTTCGACAATTATTGGTCGCTTATCGTACCGATGGGACTTGTCGCCAGCATTACCTTTATCCCTTTCATGGTGCGCATCGCTTTTTCCGGATTTTCGACTGTAGTTCAAGACGCTATAGAAAGCCCGAACTATGTTCTAATTTGGTCTGATGGCACTCGTGAACACAGAAACGACGGCTGTGCCATTTTATTCGGTGGTTTTATTGTGAGAGCAGCTTTGCTTGTCATTGCAATGCCTCTAATGCTGGTCATTTTGCCACTCGGCCTGATTATAGATGCTGTAATGCTTGTCTTGAGTGTTGTAAGCATCTTCACAGAAGGCTTGTAATCAAAGGGTATAATTGTTGACAAAATACTGTCAAATGTATTATATTTATCTTAAAGCATTGATAGCATAAGGAGTGTTTATGAAACAAAGAGGCAGCAACAAAGGCTTCACTTTAGTAGAACTGATTATCGTTATAGCAGTGATCGCAATTTTAGCCGCAGTATTGGCACCGCAATATATACAATATGTAGAGCGCAGTCGACAATCAAATGATTTGCAAATTGCTACAAATATTGTACGCGCAGCAACTGTTGCCATAGCAGAGCCAAAAAACAATATACCCGCAGGGCATTATATAGAAATACTTTGGATTACCGGGCAAGAATCGGGAGTGCACGGAAAAACCGGACAACTTATGGTGAGAGCTGGAAATGGCGCTCGAGTTTCTATATACAATGCTGCCGGTAGCACTCACGATGTAGACGCTCTACCTGCTGATTTTGATTTGCAGCCTTTTGCCACTGACCTCATGAATATTTTAGGGGCTGAAAACCAAGGAGTTCAATATGGCAACGAGCATATCGGTGATGTCGAAGATGGAAAATCGGCACTTGCAAATGAGGGCAACCTTGCATTTCATATTAATACATCGACCGGCGAAGTCGCTTTAGCAAAGCTGATATCTGTTGGAAACAGCGCTGCGATTGTAAACCAATGGGTGGATTTGGGACTGCCGGTCACTCCTGCACCCGAATAGTGTAGCAACAGGCAAATGCTTACATTAAAAAGCCTACTGCAGCTGACTTGCAGTAGGCTTTTTTCGTTTCACCGTTACCAACACTTTTTTGACATGTAAAAAGAGGTGCGATAAACGCACCTCTTTTGATTGTATTTAGCTTGTTTCGCTACTCCCCTTTTGGACGCTGACAAAAGGGCAGAGCCTCTGTCTTTAGGTGACGTGCGACACAGTCGCAACATTTCCCATGATTCTGGCAGGTGGTGTTTTTACATGGACAAGAGTGGACATTGCTACAATTTTCCTTACATGCCATAGTATTTTCCCTCCATTTTCAGTTGTAATACCGCCTAAACTCCAAACATGTCGGCAAGGTTGGCTTTCGGGTCTATAAAGGGCTCGATTATCGGGTCCTTACAGGTCATCAGCGTTGTGACGCCGGGGCCGTGACCGGGAGCGATACAGTCAGCATGAATAATCACACCGATGGTGACAGAGCCGGTGCGGAAGGTGCGTCCAAAGCGTGTATCTGCGTCTATTATTGCAACAATATCGCCAAAACGCAGCTCGTCAAGACCGTATTCCTCTGTTATCGCTCTGTCAAACAAAGTGATGTCATAGTCACCGTTTGCACTGCCCATCTGCCCGAGGCCGGAACCCATTATACATGCGGGAACGGTTTTTGCAACACCAACTTTGAGTTTATCGCCTACCTGCTCAATGTTCATTTTCTCAAGCAATTGCGGTGACAAATTGCGCAGATAAATGTCAGGGTATTCGGTCAGAGTCATTCCCTGTCCCCAGCCTTTAACGTTGATTTTATCGCCAATTGCCATTTTTTCGAGGGTTTCAGCGTCAAAATATACCATCAGGTGCTCACATCCACCGTGTTTGCCGGTGACAATTCCCTTTGCACCCTTTGCATCGCCACTTCCGACGGTCGCTTCATTCCCGACGCAAGCATAGCTGACATATGCGGCATTTTTAGCGTCGTCACTGTTTCGGCTTGAAACGCCGGGTTCAAGATGGTCTGCCGCCCACCCGATGCAACAATCTCCGATTTTAGCATTGTAAGTAATTCCGCCGGTTCCGACCGGCCAATGGGTCATGCCCTCTGCATCCATGCGCCCTCTGGTGATTGCTTTGGAGTGCCACACCTCACCTTGAACGGCTATCATTGGCACTTTCTCGATGTTGGTTTTGATCATTTTGTAAACACCTCTTCAGTTAAATTATAAGTATATTTTACCACATACAGATGTTTTTTTCAAAGAAAAGTTTCGCTCGTGCTCTCGGCTTTTTTGTCCTATTTTAATTGACAAGCGCAGTTGCGTTGTTGTATAATATATAAGCGTTAATTTAATAAATGCCCTCATAACACAATAGATCGTGTGCGTCCCTCCTAAGTGGGTGTTGCAACAATCAACTTTCGCCACTTTTGAAACACCAAAAAATGAATATGCCCTCATAACATAATGGATAGTGTGCGTCCCTCCTAAGGACGAAATGTAGGTTCGATTCCTACTGAGGGTGCCAGAAAACCCAGT
>CAYJAS010000031.1:0-16334 GCA_964367895.1 uncultured Oscillospiraceae bacterium
AATAAACAAAACACCCCGAAAGGGGTGTTTTGTTTAGCGTGTCAAAAAGTGTATTCGTATCGTCACAAATTATAATTTAGCTTGCTCCAGTCTTCTACAAACAAATACTCTTTAAAAAATGCGCTCATACCCTGCTCGCACAGCTCTAAAAATGCATCTGTTGTTGCATCTTGTGTGTTTTTAAATGTCTGATAAAGCTTTTTAAGGCAATCGAGCATTTTTTGCTCACCGAAAAGTTGCTGAGCTTTAATAAACATTATTGTCGGTTTGATGTAATGATTTAGTTGTCTATATTCCGAATTACTGTCTGTGTCTACAATTGAAATCATACAGTCGGATTTTTCAATCGCCCCGATGCATCCCGTGATGTATTTTTCTGCAAATTCATTTCCGTAAATCGATTTTGCCGCAACAAAGGCTGAAAACTCCGCAACTCCTTCATTAATCCAGTCGTGCCTAAACATATCTGCAATCGACCACCATCCATGTGCAAGCTCGTGAAAATCATCTTTATACTGTTTTGCTTCTTTGCCCCACTCCGCAGACACGAAAGATGCGTTACCCCTCTTATATCCCCATCCGCCTCGTGGTCGAATTACACTTAAAATCTCGGTAATTTTATTATCTGTTTCAATGGCACCGAATGTTTCGGTAAACAAAATGTTCGCCGCAGTTAAATCCTTTGCACGTTGCTCCATAGATGAAACCATGTCCTTCGGGCACAAAAAAACGCATTTTATATTTTGCTCGATATATTCAACCCGTGAAACTTCATTTGATGCAAAAAATACAATGTCCATTTGCTTTTCCGATGAGCATATCTTATTATCGCCTATACAATTTCCGTTTGAAGCTATTTGGTAGCCCTCGGGCATATCTACATTTAATTCAAAATCAAACTCGGTATCAAGTGTTTCGGGCTTGGGATACCATCCCGCATAATATGCCAGCTCGACAATATTTTCATCAATCTGGTTTATATCGGCAATAATTTCAGAAATTGTTCCCTCATACTCAAACTCAAACATCTCTCCCGAAAACTCAAAAATAACAGGTCTTGAAACGGTATCAAATGCAGGATGGGGCTCATCTTTACTCATATAAAACCCTATATTCTCACCCTGTGAACTTGCCTTTAAAATAGTGAAATTTTCGTTTAAGTAAAACTTATTGCTTTTTGGGTTTTCAATTTTACCTTTTACACGAATATAGTGCTTTGAGGGAAGTATGGAAATTTCTAAAAAATATTTCATTTTAATCACTCACCTATTTTTTATGAAAATAAATAGATATATCCTGCAAAGATCAAACTGTATCGAAAAGGAGATCACTATAGGTCGGCATCGGCCAATACTCTTCCCCGATAAGCTGTTCAAGCTTGTCCGCCCACTCACGCAAATCTTCCATTGCCGGTGCTGTTATCAGGCGGTTGTGCTCGGCTTGACGGCGTTTATTTTTTATCACCGCTCCGGCGTCTATCGCCCTTTCAAGCTTTTGCAAGGCGTATTTAAAGGCTACCGAGGCCTGTGCAATATCCTTCAAGGTGTCAAACTCCATTGACCCTTCGGCAGCTATTCCCGCTTGCTTTATCGAATTGATGGTATCTGCGATAAATTGAGAATATTTTGCCACCGCAGGCGCAATTTGACGGCGTGACATTTGCACCATAGTCGATGCTTCGATATTTATCGTCTTTATATAGCTTTCAAGACGGATTTCATAGCGTGATTCAAGCTCTTTTGTGGTGAAAATACCATGACGAGTGAACAAATCGATACTTTTTTCCGATATGAGATGGTCTGCCGCTTCCACACAGCTTTCAATAATAGGCAGTCCGCGCTGCTCTGCCTCTTTACGCCACTCCTCGGAATAGTTGTTTCCGTTGAAGATTATACGGCTGTGCTCAGCCATGACCTCGCTGATTATACGCTGACTTTCGGCGACGGCGTCGTCGGCCTGCTCCAGCCTGTCTGCCATGCGGGAGAAAATCTCTGCCGTCATCGTGTTTATGACTATATTGCAATCGGCTATAGACATGGACGAGCCGAGCATTCTAAACTCAAACTTTTGCCCTGTAAATGCAAAGGGGCTTGTACGGTTTCTGTCCGACAGGTCAAGGCTCAAATCGGGCATGGTGGTTACGCCCATTGCAAGCTTGCCACCTTGCTTTATTGCCGAGGTTTTGCCCTCTGCAATTTCATTTAAAAGGCCTGTCAGAAAATCTCCGAGGAAGACCGACACAATAGGTGGCGGAGCTTCATATCCGCCGAGGCGATGCTCATTTCCCGGCCCGGATATCGAAAGACGGAGCAGCTCGGAATATTCATCGACCGCCCACAAAACGGCCGCCAACATGAGCAGAAAACGTGCATTTGTTTCGGGTGTTTTCCCTTGGCTGAACAGGCTCTTTCCGCCGTCAATGTTTATCGACCAGTTGTTGTGTTTTCCGCTTCCGTTCAGGCGTGCAAAGGGCTTTTCATGCAATAGGCAAACAAGGCCGTTGCGAAGTGCCACTTTTTTTAGTGTTTCCATGATAAGCTGATTTTGGTCACAAGCGATGTTAACCGTGGTGTACACGGCGGCAAGTTCATGCTGTCCCGGCGCCGCTTCATTGTGCTCTGTTTTGGCCGGTACACCAAGCTCCCAAAGCTCATTGTCAGCTTGACGCATAAAGTCCATAACTCTCTCTTTGATATTGCCGTAATAATGATCATCAAGCTCCTGCCCTTTAGGGGTGCGAGCACCGAAAAGGGTGCGTCCACACAGCATCAAATCAAGGCGCTTTGAATATAACTCCTTGTCCACAAGGAAATATTCCTGCTCTGCACCGGCAACCGATATTATGCGCTCTGCCTCAAGCCCGAGTGCTTTCGCCACACGCACTCCGTGCTTGCTGAGAGCCTCCATTGAGCGCAAAAGTGGTGTTTTCTTGTCGAGTGTTTCACCTGTAAAAGAACAAAAACATGTCGGGATATAAAGGGTTTTGTCCTTTACAAATGCCGGAGATGTACAATCCCATGCGGTATACCCTCTCGCTTCAAAGGTGGTTCTGATACCGCCCGAGGGGAAGGAAGAGGCATCGCCCTCGCCCTTTATCAGCTCTTTTCCCGAAAAGCTCATCAGCACCGTTCCGTCGGGCTGTGGGTTAATAAAGGAGTCGTGCTTTTCAGCCGTCATACCGGTCATCGGTTGAAACCAGTGGGTATAATGGGTCGCTCCTTGGTCAAGCGCCCAGCGCTTTAGACCGTTTGCCACAATATCGGCCAGCTCCGGTTCAAGGGGCTTGCCCCTGTTTATTGTGTGTGCAAGTTGTTTGTAGGTTTCACCGGGCAGGTATTTTCTCATCGCACCGTCATTGAACACCTTTGAAGCGTACATTTCGATTAAGGCTTCGGCTCTGTCATTCATAGCATATTCCCCTTTACATTTTTATTCTTAGTATAGTATAAAAAAAAGCACAAAAAGTCAAGTCGATTTATCAGATTGAAATAAAAATTTAATCAACAGCCAAAATGTTTACCATACCGGCTGTTGATTTTGTTCATTTTTTCGCAATTTAGGGTGAAATCCTAATCAATATCCTTTTGAACTTGCTTTGGTGGACTATCAAGCACCGAGGGATTTTCAATATATCTGCGCAATAATCTCATCGAGCGTGCATAATACAGACCGTCACAAATACGCTCATCGGCAACCACCATCAGTTCAAGCACCTTGCCGGGGCGCACCTGTCCGCTCTCCTTGTCTATCACCGGACGCTTTATCTCCTTGCCGACCGCAACAAAAAGCCCGATTGTGCCAAAATCATAAATATGGTGATAAATCGCCCTGATACCGATTGATTTCAAATATGTAATGAAGGCACTGCCGTGAAATGGGCTTGCATCGGTGACCGATTTGGGCAGAATATTCCATCTGTCGGCCAGCTTTATCGCCCAAACCATCAGTTTTACGATAATATGCGGCCCGCTCATTATGGTGTTCATAAGTTTGTCGGTCGAGTTTGAATGCTCCTTGTCTTTATTGACCTTAAGCTCACCGTCAAACTTCTCTTTGACTTGAAAAATGCTCTCATCGCCTTCAAAGGCCAGCTTGATGGTGGTCGAGGTGTCATCATCACGCAATGCTTTTTTCATTGCCATGGAAATTTGAATTTCATTGTGAGAAAACACACGGCTGTTCATGATAAAGCGATTTATCGCAGGCCTTTGGCCGTAAAGCCTGACAATTGCGGCGGCGATTATATCGAGATAAGATATCTCAATGCCCTCTTGTTTCTTTTTTTCTATGTATTCATCAAGATATTTGCAATCGACCTCGTCGGTAAAATAAACCTGTGCGTCACTTCTGCGTGTCATTATGTGTGACAGTATTCTGTCATATGGATTGAGTGTTTTGAGATACCTCGCCCCCGCTCGCCTTCTAAACATACTTTTCCCCCGTATTATTGATCTTTAATTTTAGTTGTTGCTTTTGACATTTATTCCAATTTTAGCCAAAATATCCTTTATATCCTCCGCCTTTGGCGGTGTGGCATTGGTTTTTTTGTCATCTTCAAGCTTTGCGCTTTGCACATCTTCTTGTTGCTCTGTTTGCTCTTGCTGATTTGATGCACGACCGCCTATCGTGGCAAGTTCAAATTGCGCTTCGGGCTGCATAATTGCGCCCGAGCGTGGTGCATAGGGCTCGGGTTCCAGTTCTATATCCTGCAAAACCGGGATTGACGAGCGAGGAGCATACGGCTCGGGCGTTGACTGCTCATCTTCCGGTGCAAGCTCAAATTGCGGCTCGGTTTCGAGCTCAAACTGTGGGATTGAAACGGCAGAGCGTGGTGCATAAGGCTCCTCCAGTTCGAGCTCCGGCTCTTGTGCAAGAGGCGACAACTCAAATTGAGGCTCAAGCTCAGGCTCCTCCGCTATCGGCACAAGTTCAAATTGCGGTTCCGGCTCAATCTCCGGCTGTTGGATTGAAACGGCAGAGCGTGGTGCATAAGGCTCGGGTTCCAGTTCGAGCTCCGGCTGTTGTGCAAGAGGCGACAGCTCAAATTGAGGCTCAATTTCGCTCTCCTCCGCTATCGGAGCAAGTTCAAATTGCGGCTGCGCCTCAATCACCGGCTGTGGTGTTGAAACCTCTGTATTTAGGCTCATTTTTGCGCTCATTCCTTCAATGGCAATCAGCAGACTTTCTATACGGCTACTCAGCCCCTCAAGTAGTTGTTTATCGCCCGTAACACCACTGCTTTGGACGCTTTTTTGGCTGTCGAGCGCAGCACGCAATCTCTCACACTCGAGCTGTGTTTGCTCAAATCCTTCTCCGATTGCCCGCACCTGCTCAAGCTCACTTTCAAGCGTTTGGCAATGCTGTTTTAGGCGTGAATGATCTTCACGCTCCAGCTCCAGCACTGCTTTGACATTTTCAGCTGTCT
Organism: uncultured Oscillospiraceae bacterium; assembly: GCA_964367895.1. Taxonomy (GTDB): domain Bacteria; phylum Bacillota; class Clostridia; order Oscillospirales; family Butyricicoccaceae; genus CAYJAS01. Next base: position 5,426 of record CAYJAS010000031.1, read on the forward strand.
GTTCGGTTTTTTCGAGCTGTCGCTCCGATTGTTCCAGTCGGTCGCGCAGCTTTGCCATTTGCTTTTTGTGTAAAGCGACAAGCGCCTCCCGTTCTTTTGAGACAGTTTCAAGATATTCTATAACATCTTGTCGATTAAATCCTCCGAAAACACTACGGTTAAATGCTTTGCTCACAGGTGCACCAACTTTCAAAGAGTTTATGGTATTTTTCATATTGCACGGCAGTGAAAGAAAGGTAAAAGGCAGAGCAATCGCCTTACTCCCATTCGGCACCTTCTCTACACTACACATAATATATTTAAATCATTATACCACAATTTTGTGTCAAAGAAAAGAAAAAAGTTGCACCTGCTCATGCCTACAGGTTTGCTACGACAGATAATCCTCAAGCAGTGCACTCAACTCCTGCTCGCTTTGCACACCTATTCCCTGCGAGAGCAAATCTCTATCGGCTTTCGGAAGCAGGTTGACCGGCATATCGCTGATATATTCCGGCGTTTGACTGCCCGGAACAAATACTGCTACAAAGCCGATATGTTCCTTCACCACATACATATAGCCCTCAAATTGATCTTGCACTGCCTGTTCTGTCGGTCGTGCCACAGTGTAAATTGCCGCTGCCGCAACCGACAGCATGGTTAGCAAAACAATGGCAATCAATGCCACTCTCTTTAATTTATAGCCTCTCATAAATTACTTCCTCCAACATTGTTTTGGGTTATGTATACCACCCTAAGTTTTCCCAAAAAAGGCAAAATATACACATGCTTTCAAACAAACGCCCGAGAAATGAAACATCATCTCTCGGGCGAAGTAATACTTTTTATTCGATTATTTGGAGGTCTGCAATGATATCAAGCCATTGCTCCTGATAATCAATGGAGTATACCGTCGGTGTGCGGAACATATACAGATAGATAAAGTGGTCTGTCGGCATGAAAAATGCGACATAATCTACTTGATCTTCGTTTGTTCCGGTATTCCATGACATGGTGTAAACCGGATAAGTAAACCGTTTGGTATGCTCCTGCGACCAGTTTACAACAAAGTTCTGCAGCTCCCCGTCGGTGAAATCGGCGGCCATACGCTGTGCATATTGCTCATCGGTTTCGCCCTCTTGCCTCTCGTACTCCATTGCAACGGTGTGATACTGGGCAACTCCGCCTTCAATCTCGGCTATGTAATAATAACTTCCGTCATCGAGTAATGCGCTTTGAGTAAACTCATGCTCGGGAAGCTCAAAAGTCGGCTCCATGAAAAAGGCTTTAAATGCGTCCATGGTAAGCTGATCTTCTATATCGCTTTCAATCGGGTCATCAATGACCGGATCTGAGGTTCCGTCTGCACGAATATACTTTAGTGACGAGTCGGTCACTTTAAGAGCTCCGTCGCTGTCATAATAAAACCTTGCTATCAGATTTGCATTGTTGTTGTACAGGTAAATCATATCATACTTGCTACCCAAAAGTTCAAAATACCCTTCAAACTCCAAGTTGCCATTGCCGTAAAACGACTGTGCATTACCCAAAGAATCTATCACAAGCGACTGATTTGAGGTTTCACCGTCAACATACCAGGTGCCTTCCATAAATCCAAATCCATCTACATCGGCTTCAAAGAAGGGCATACTTCCCTCAAACGGGGTATATGCCAGAATTTGATAAGAGAAGTTTTCATTGTACAGGTCACTTCCCTCTTCACCGGAGAAGTACATATATCTTATCGGTAGATTGTTGATTAAAGTGTCATATAAACTGTCCAGCAAAAACCAGTTAAAAGTGTCTACATCAAAATGCATAAAGGGTGCATCGACCGAAACATCACCTGTGAAAAAGCTTGAGTTACTTCCCCACCAAATGTCAACCCAATCTCCGCCATCATATCCCACCGAAACATCAAAGTTTACACCAAGCCACTCTCCGAGTGCAGAGGACAGCGCATCAACGGTCAGTTCTTTTACATATACCGTTTGGGTCTCAATCATACTGTCTCTAATATCCTCCTCCGCTCCGGCAGAGTTGTTTGCATAAAGGGTGACCTCAATTTCCGGTTCCGGTTCCGGTTCCGGCTCGGGCTCCGGTTCGGGCTCAGGCTCCGGTTCGGGTTCCGGCTCGGGCTCCGGCTCGGGTTCAGGGGTTACTGGGTTTTCAATTTGAGTATTATCCTCCGGATCGGGCTCGGTCGGCTCGGCAGGTGTGCAGGCCGCCATAATCGGGATCATCAATATCAGTGCGAATGCAATAAATCTTTTAATATTCATACGAAATCTCCTTCACTTTTAATTCTCATCTTTCAATTGTAGCAAAAATAGTCTATTATGTCAAACAGGATATTGCCTCTTCAAAATGCCTTGCATATGTGATACAATGAACATGATTGGAGTGATTTTTTGAACATTTTAGTTACCGGTGGCTCGGGCGGAATAGGTGAAGCTTGTTGCAGAGCGCTCGCCGCTTTGTCGCATACCGTTGCGGTACATGCAAACGGCAATTATGATAAGGCAAACGACATTGCACAGCAGATCGGTGGACGGGCTTATCGTGCAGATTTGCGTGACAGCGCACAGGTCAACGCCCTTGTAGCGCAGGTCAACGCCGATTTGGGGGGTATTGATGCACTTGTCTGCTGTCACGGCAGTGCCGACGAGCGACTTTTTACCGATATAGACGATGCCTGTTGGCGCGACATTTTAGATAGCAATTTAACCTCTACTTTTTATATATGCCGTGCGGTTTTGCCAAAACTGATATCCCAAAAATGCGGCACTATTGTGACCATGTCCTCCATTTGGGGTTTGGTTGGTGCCTCGTGCGAGGTGCACTATTCGGCGGCAAAGTCGGCCATAATCGGCATGACTCTCGCCCTGTCTAAAGAGGTTGCTCCAAGTGGTATCACGGTAAACTGTGTCGCTCCCGGGGTAATTGACACTAAAATGTGTGCCCACTACACTGCAGAAGAACGTGCCGAGCTTATTGACCAAACACCGCTCGGGCGACTCGGAACTGCCGATGATGTGGCCGCCGCCGTGGCTTTTTTACTGTCTGACGGCGCTCGCTTTGTCACAGGACAGGTGCTGTCTGTAGACGGCGGTTTTGGACGGTAATTTCACTAAAATTATATATTGTGAGAATAGAAAAACTCTTGTTTGAATCTTCAAGCAAGAGCTCAGCGTGTCAAAAAAGTATTTTTGACCGCTGAAAATCAAAAAAGCCTACCTAAAATAATTGGCGGTTGGCTTTTAAAATCACGAATTGGCGCCCAAATACTAATTTTTCCGGCCTTCCTCGACGGCCGCCGACACCGTGTGTCGGTCAGACAAATTAATATGTGGTTATTTTACTGCCCGCACATGCGCCGCCATCTTTTTGTCCTCACCTTTAATATGGGACACAAGTGCCGCAATGGCCGTGTTAACTTCCGACAATGCCGCCACCGACGCTCCGTTTTTATTGAGCGCATTCAGGCATTCTTTCAGCTTAATTCTATAAGATTGATGAAATTGCTTGTGCTTTGCATATTCCGGGTACTTGGTTGCAAGTTGCAATTTTTCCTCATCAAAAAAGTGCTTTTCTACATATTGTTCAAGGAATTTTGCCGTTTCTGCGATTTTATCCCTGCCCTGTCCTTGAGCACAAGCGTCAAACAAATTGTTGATGATGCCAAACAACTCCTTGTGCTGACCATCAATAATATCGTGGCCGGTTTTCAGTTCTTCTGTCAGTGAATATTTCATATTCTAACCCCTTTAAACAATATTTGTTCTCTAATATTCCACTTTGTATGCAAATGGTAAAAGTTCTTTTGCGAAAACGGCAATTCCACCGTCTTTAGAGGGCACTATCACTTGACATTCGGGGGCATAATCGCTTAACATTTGCCTGCAATTCCCGCACGGTGCGAGTATTTCCGGCTGTTGTCCACCACGCACAGCGACCACAGCAAGAAAATTGCGCTCCCCGTTTGATATTGCACTGCCTATCGCAACCTGTTCTGCGCACGCTCCGTGTATCGAGTATACATTAACCCCGACATAAATCTTTCCGCTGTCACACAGCACGGCGGCACCGACAGTGTGATTGTAGTTCACACCGTCATAATTTTTGTTTATTACCTCTGTCGCCGCCTCAATCAGGCGATATTGCTGTTCGTTTACCTTTTCCATCGGTCTATCGCTGTTCACGCATTGCCTGCTTAAACTGATTTCTGCTCTGTTTAAGCTCGTTCAGCGTCTGTGTTACCGCATCTTCGGCACGCTTCATCGCATCTTCGCAATATGCATCGGCGACACGCATAAGCTCTTTTGCCTTTGCCTCTGCCGCGCCGACAATTTCCTCGGCACGTTTTCTTGCCTCGGTCGTCAGTTCGTGGTCGTTAATTTTCTGCTTTGCGTAATCATCGGCCTGTTTTTTCAGCGAATCGTACTCGCGCTTGCCTGCGGCGATTACATCGTTGCGCTTTTCCACGATCTCACGGGCCATTTTTATATCGCTGGGAAGTGTAGCTCTGAGCTCATCAAGTATGTCGAGCACCTTTTCACGCTCGAGTACACATCTATCCCCACCGAGGGGTATTGACCATGCATCCTCCACTGCATCATACAGTGTTGCAATCAGTTCTTCTACGGGTGTTGCCGGCATTTTTTATTCTCCTTTATATAACTCTCTCAGCGCCTGCTCTACATGCGGCGGTACAATGAATCCCGCATGCTCTCCTGCACGCACTCGTGCTTTTGCGTTTTCCGAGCTTATTCGTTCAAAGCCCTTTGAGGTCGGAAGCAGCAGCGTCTCCACCGCCGAATATCTTTCGGTATTGTAGGCTGCCATCTCTATTTCATATTGGGTATCTTTTGGGTTTCTAATTCCTTTTACAATGGCACATGCTCCGACATCTCTGGCGTACTCCCACAACATTCCACCGTGAAATTCTACCGTGACATTTTCAATATGTGCGACCGCTTGCCTGAGCATTTGCAGTTTTTGCTGTTCTGAAAATGCATAGGTTTTGTTGGCATTTATCATTACCACGGCATTAACATGGTCAAACAGCTTTGCCGCACGCTCGATTATGTCAACATGACCAAAAGTGACCGGGTCAAATGAACCGGGGACAATTGCAAGTGTGATAAAATCACTCCCTTATTATTGTGGTGACGCCCACCGCGCCGTAATTGTAGCTTTTGAGCACACGATAGGGTGCATTTATCTGCGCTGTAAAATCGCCTCGCTTGTGTTCACAGACTATTATACCACCTTGTGCCAAAATGTCAAATGAACAAATATCTTTCAGCACCGTATTGAGCAATTGACTGTCATAAGGGGGATCTAAAAATATAAGTCCGAAGCTTCCTTTTTCACAGCGTGAAAGAAGTCCTTTAGCCTCTCCTCTTACAAGCTTTGCCTCTTTCCCTGCGCCACAGAGGTCAATATTGCTCTGTGTACAATCGGCGGCTCTACGGTCACCGTCACAAAATGTGCAGCTTTGGGCACCTCTTGACAGCGCTTCAAGTCCCATTTGTCCGCTACCGCAAAACAAGTCAAGCACATGCCTGCCGTCTATGTCAAATTGAATTGCGCTGAAAATGGCCTCTTTAACCCGTTCTGCAGTCGGGCGGGTTGTCAGTCCCTGTGGCGCATTTAGGCGCTTTCCTTTATAAAGTCCGGAAATAATTCTCATTTTTGCACCTCTTTAAAATGATTGCACACCGCCTTAGCGGCATCTTTTGGCAGTATTTCACACAGCTCACTCTCACTGGCCGCCGATATTGCTTTTATGCTTTTGAAATGTGCCATTAGTGCTTTTTTTCTGTTTTCGCCGATTCCTTTTATGCCATCCAGCACCGAGCGTTTCATACCTTTTCCCCTGCGCTCTCTGTGGAACTCTATTGCAAATCTATGGGTTTCCTCTTGTATTTTTCCGATAAAGGCAAAAAGTGCCGGTGTCGCCGAGATTCCTATCTCACGCCCATCGGGTGATATCAGCGCACGGGTGCGATGCTTGCTATCCTTTACCATGCCGAAAAGAGGTATATTGAGGTTGCGCTGTTTCATCTGAGCCATGGCAACCGATACCTGCCCTGCTCCACCGTCCACCAAAATCAAATCGGGGAAGGGTAAAAATCCGCTCTCACCCTCTATCGCCCTGTCGAGCCTTCTTCCAAGCACCTCTGCCATTGCCTTGTAATCGTCACCGCCGGCGGCAGTTTTTATTATATATCGCTTGTATGCACTCTTCTTTGGTTTTCCGTTTTCAAATACCGTCAAAGCGGCGACCGGTTCATCGCCTGCCGTATTTGAAATATCTATCGCCTCAATGCGCTTTATTTTTTGCTCTATACTAAGCGCCTGTGCAAGCATTTCCACCGTTTTGGAGGAGCGTTGCTCGGCCTGCTCACGCTCAAGCAACTCAAGCCTTCCGTTTTCCCTTGCAAGCTCGATAAGCCTTACTCGCTCGCCCCTCTTGGGCACCGACAATATGCATTTTTGCCCTGCAATATCGCTTAGATACTCGGCCAGCCCCTCGGCATCCTCCACCTCACTGCTCAATAAAATCTCTTTGGGCACGGCGGCCACTCGGCCGTAAAACTGCTTGATAAATCCTGATAGCGCATCACTTTCATCTGCACTGTCAAGCCCCTCAAAAAATACGGTATTTTTATCAACAAGACTGCCGTTAATATAGGTAAGCCGTGCTATGCAGCTTCGTGCGCCCAGCACGCAATAAGCCAGCACTTCACGCTCTGCCGAGTTTGACAGCAGGACTATTCTGTTTTGAGAAAGTCTACCGACTGCGGAAAGCATATCTCTTATGCTTGCCGCTTGCTCAAATTTCAAGTTTTCCGCCGCACTTTCCATCTGCTCGGTCAGTCCCTGCACAAGCATTTGACCTTTGCCCTCGAGTACCATCACAGCACGTTCAAGCAAGTCGTCAAACTTCTCTGCTGTCACCTCACCGGTGCATACGCCGATGCATTTGCCAAGGTGCCTTCTAAGACATGGACGCTGTTTGCCTATATCTTGCGGAAATCTCCGTGTGCAGTTTGGAAGGCAAAATGCTTCGGCAAGAAGTTTTATTGCAGTATTTGCAGTTCCTCTGCCACCGAACGGCCCAAAAAATCTGCCCTTTCCTTCTCGCCTGCTCACTATTGAAAAACGGGCAAACTGCCCTTCTCCGAGTTTTACAAACGGATAACCCTTGTCATCTTTAAGCAAAATATTATACTTTGGCTTGTGCTTTTTGATAAGTGTGTTTTCAAGCAAAAATGCATCTAATTCGGTTTTTGAAAATATGGTTTCAAAATCGGCAATATTTTCAACCATTTTCATGGTTTTAAGACTTTGAATATGCTGTTTTGAAAAATATTGCCCAACGCGATTTTTGAGCGACTTTGCCTTTCCGACATATATTATCTCGCCTGATTTGTCGAGCATTAAATACACCCCCGGCATAGTGGGTAATCTATTTGCCTTTTGCTTTAATTCGGTAATATTCATGCCTGACACTCCTTTCGGCCGACAAAATGAAAATGCGCCGCCTTGCGGCAACGCATTTTAAAAGGGTTACTGTACTCTGTGAAAATTGCAATTACTCTCCGAAATTGCTGGCGATGAGCTCGCAAAGGGCGTTTACAGCCTCTTCCTCATCAGGGCCGTCCGCCGAAAGGGTTATTGTGCTGCCTTTTGTTATACCGAGTGACAGCACACCAAGCAAACTTTTTGCATTTACCTTGCGTTCTTCCTTCTCAATCATCATGGTACTTTTAAATTCGTTTGCCTTTTGGATAAAGAAGGTTGCCGGGCGTGCATAAAGTCCTACTTGATTAGTCACGGTTATGTCCTTTGAAAACATTGCTCTCCCTCTTTTCTATCTGCATTTGTTAATATTATTTTAACAGAAAGTCAAGCTGTTTGCAAGTGCATTACATAGATTTTATACCTTTTTAGCAAAATTGCACACAATAGGTATAAAAAATTAGTCATAAAGGAATGATTTTAAGCTTCTACTTGATCTGCTTGCTCTTGTTTTTGCTCATCGCTCTCAGCATCTTCTTGCTGATCTTCAAGCGGTTGCTCTTTTGCTTGCGACTGCTCAAGTTGCGCAATTTGACGCTCGATATCTTGGCTCTGATACTTTTTAAATGCCGTAAAAAATTGCTCTGCTGTCATTTCGGTGACATCATACTCTGTGTTAATATTTTGAGGTGTAACAAAAAGTTTCCAGCGCACTATCAACTCGGCATTTTTCTTTTTGCTGCCGACCACTGTTCCGCCATGATATACCATCGGATCACCGTACTCGTCAAAAACACATGGATAACAATCGGTCTTGCCAAATCTCTTTGACTCTATCCACATGATGGAAATATCTTCTGTCTTGTGGCGAGCTTTATAATATGCATTGGCCGTTGAGCGGCCGAAAAAGAAGGATTTCAGTCCCTTTTTTTGTTTTATGTTCCCGACCAACGCCGGCGTAAAGTTTTTCATTGCAGTTGCCCCTTTGACTTCTCTTACTTAAGTGGCAATTCAAGCCACTCATATTATTTTACCTAAAAACTCACCAAAAGTAAAGAGAGAAAGTTGTTACAGCAGTGTAAATTTTGCTTTTTTATATCAATATAACAAAAAAAGCGTGCTAAAGCACGCTTTTTATTTGGTGTGGCGCCTTAAATAACACTTGCGGATGTTATGAAAGGTCTGATTTGCAATCGTCGCAAATATTTTTTCCCTTAAAAGCATTTACCTTTTTGGTGTTGCCGCAAAAAACACAGCTGTTTTCGTGTTTTTTGAGAATAATGGTTTCGCCCTGTGTGTAGATTTCAAGCGGGTCGCCACATTCCATATTAAGGTTTCTGCGAAGCTCAATCGGAAGGGTAATTCTACCGAGGTTATCGATGTTGCGGACAATTCCTGTTGATTTCATACTTTTTTCCTCCAGTTTGTTCTTTTTACTATGTGTATAATTATCTAACAAATGTGCATATTGTGTCAATGCTTTTTCTGACATTTTTTTGTCAATTTGTTTGTGTAAATTATACATTTTAACGGAAACCGTCAAAAAATGTTTATAATACGGTTTTTATAAACATTTTTTTGTTATTTTGCGTTTTGGCACCATCTTCAATTTAATTTAAAAGTCATTTAATTTTAAAAAGCGATACGAAATAATTTTTCTGTTTTACATCGATATAGCTAAATTATAAGGTGTTTTTGTAAAAACTAACTTTATATTTTGGCAAAACATCTGTTTTTCCGTATTACAAAAATGTAACAATTGTTTGTTTTTTTGCGTATGTCGAAAAAAATAAAATTATGCATTAATTGAAAATCATGAATAAATAATATCACCTAACATGCGCAAAAAAGGGTAGTTTTAGCTAATTTTCTATATTTTTCTCCTTTAAACGACAAAATAAAAGTGTGATACATCACTTGATGCATCACACTTAATTGTTACAATTATTCAATAAATATTCAAAGTGTACAGCTTTAAGCTATTTTTTACGTCTTCCGCCCGAGCGTTTATCTTTTTGCGAGCGAATGTCTGACATACGGCTTTCGCTGACTTGCATAAATGCTTTAAGCTTACCTTCAAATGAGTCATCTTCGCTCTTTTGCAAGGTGCTCTGGCTTTGACGGGGGGCCGATTGCTCGGTTCTTTCCCCTCCGGTCTGCTTAGGTCTTGCCTGTTTTTCCTGCGGCAATGCTTTTTTAATGGACAAATTGATGCGGTTTTGCACATCTATACCGATAAGCAGAACTGTAACCTCTTGCCCATCTTGCAAAACCTTTGAAATGTCCTCAACATAGGTGTTTGCCACCTCTGATATGTGCACCATGCCGCTTTTACCTTCCGGCAGCTGCACAAATGCACCAAATTTCGTAATTCCCGTTACTTTTCCCTGATAAACCTTACCAACTTCCAAGCTCATACGCCAAGTATTTCCCCCTAATTGCTTGATATATCTACAAAAACTTTTTCACCCGGATAGACATAATCGAGGCTTTCACGTGCGATTTCTTCAATAAATACCTCTTTATTGTCACCGTTGACCGCATCGCTCAGCTCATCATTTCGTAGCTGCTGAAGCTCAAGCTGGTCATGCAAACTGTCCTGCTCTTGCTGTTTTTCCCGTATGGTCATCTGCAAAGAAACAAGAGTATAAGCGGCGTATATTGCAAACGCCGCTACAAATATTTTAGTTGCAAGTCCTACCCTTTTCTTTCTTTTCACAAAAGCCTCATTTTTTCATGCGATGTAAAGTTCGCATACTTTCCTACTGTTATTCTTTATTATACCTTTATGTAAAGCCCTTGTCAACTGATTTTTTAACTTTGCTATCACTTCATTTGCATAAATGCAATTTACGGAGCTGTTTCTTTTCACAGCTCCGTAAAATCAAGTGATTATAGTTTTTCGATCAACTGCTCAACCGGCATTCTACGCGAGTATTCGCTTGTGCTTCTAAAGACAACTTGTCCACTTTTGTCCACAATAACGGTAACCGATTTTGCAAGCGTTTTCCCGTCTTTTTGACGTGTACAAGCGGCATTGAAATCGTTTATAACAAGCATATGCTCGTCTGACAACAGCGGGAATGGCAAATTGCATTTTTCCATTGATTTGCCGGCATCTTCCACAGTATCTGTGCTAATTCCGATAACGATGGCGTTCTTTGCTGTAATTTTGTCAAGGCTGTCACGCAGCGCTTCAAAATATTTCAGTCAATAAGGTCACCAATCGGCTCTGTAAAAGACAATAATCGCCTTTTCCTTGCCCTTCATTGCCTCAGAAAGTGTAAAAACGCTTTTGTCACCGCTGAGCAAAGTAAAATCGTAGGTCATTTTTTACCCTCCTTTATTGCACTATGTGCTTGTACAATTATAATACCACATCGAGTTAAAAAGGTCAAGC
>CAYJAS010000032.1:0-16319 GCA_964367895.1 uncultured Oscillospiraceae bacterium
CTTATGATGAATACATAGAAAAAAGCACAAAATAAACACTTGGGAGTGGGAAAAGATGGATATTTACAGCATACTTGATATGATAGCCGGCTTGGCGCTCTTCCTCTTCGGAATGAAGGTTATGGGAGATGGGCTTGAAAAACGTGCCGGCAAGCGACTTTCAAACATATTGGAGCGACTTACCTCAAACCCCCTTAAAGGGGTACTGCTCGGAGCAATTGTAACAGCACTTGTGCAGAGTAGTTCGGCGACAACCGTTATGGTGGTCGGATTTGTAAACTCGGGAATTATGTCACTTAGGCAGGCGGTCAGCGTTATCATGGGTGCAAATATCGGCACAACCATGACGGCGTGGATACTGTCGCTGTCCGGACTTCAGGGTGATAATTTTCTGGTAACCATGTTTAAACCGTCGACCTTTATGCCCATTCTTGCGGCGATAGGCATAATCATGCTGACCGCATCAAAGGACAACGGAAGAAAGACCACCGGCACAATATTCCTCGGCTTTTCGGTGCTCATGTTCGGCATGGACGCCATGTCGGCGGCACTCAAACCGCTGGCACAGGTGCCCGAGTTTGCGAGTATATTGACAGCCTTTGAAAATCCGATACTCGGTGTTGCCGCAGGTGCGCTTGTAACGGCGGTCATTCAAAGTAGCTCGGCATCGGTCGGTATACTTCAGGCTCTTGCCGCCACGGGAAGTATAAGTTATGGTGCGGCGATACCTATTCTCATGGGCCAGAACATCGGAACATGTATTACAGCGCTTTTGTCCTCAATAGGGGCAAATAAAAACGCAAAACGTGCCGCCATGGCCCACCTTTACTTCAATTTGATAGGAACGGTTGTTTTCCTAATTGCCTTTTACACGGTCGATTATATTGTCGACTTCGCCTTTGTGGACGGCAATGTAAACGCCTTTGGTATTGCCGTGGTGCACACCACCTTCAACTTGCTTTCGACGGCGGTACTTCTGCCCTTTGCAAAGCAACTTGAGAGCCTTGCAACAAAGACTATAGTGGGCGATAAAAATGCTCAATCGTTCAGCGTGCTGGACGAGCGTCTGCTGCACACCCCGGCTATCGCCATAGAGCAGGCTCGCAAAGTGGCCTGTGAGATGGCAGTCATCTCCCGTGACAGCATATTGGCCGCTGTGTCACTTATAGATAAGTGGGATGAAAAGGTGGCGCTTGCCGTCGAGCAGAGCGAAAACCATGTTGATATGTATGAGGACATGCTCGGAACATATCTTGTAAAGCTGAGCAGTCATGATTTAAGCATGGAAAACAGCAGGGAAGTGTCGAAATTGCTTCACTGTATCGGAGATATTGAGCGTATCGGCGACCATGCGGTGAATATCAGTGAGTCGGCACGTGAAATCAAAGACAAACGCATGAGTTTCTCGGCAGAGGCGAAAAAAGAGCTTGAAACTATAGAAGCGGCGGTTGCCGAGGTACTAGCAATCACGGTTGATGCCTTTGAGCAAAGCGATGTTCACCTTGCCGCTCGTGTAGAGCCGCTCGAGCAGGTAATTGACCTGATGAAAACCGAGCTGAGAAAAGGGCATATTACCCGCTTGACAAAGGGAGAGTGTACCATCGAGCAGGGCTTTGTTTTCTCGGATTTGCTCAGCAATTATGAGCGTGTTTCAGACCATTGTTCAAATATTGCCGTTTATGTCATTGAAACCAAAGAGGACAATTTCGACACCCACCAATACTTGCGTAGTGTGAGATCGGGTGAAAATGAGTTTTTCGATACTGAATTTGCCCAAAATAAAGAAAAATACATGGGTGCTAAAAAATGAGCACAAAGATTTTTATAGTGGAAGACGACAAGAATATAAGGGAGATGGAGAGCTATGCCCTCAAAGGCGCCGGCTTTGAAGTCTTTGAATATGCAAACGGGCAAGAGTTTTTCGAGGCCTGCAAAAGTACCGTGCCCGATCTTGTTGTGCTTGACATTATGCTTCCCGGCGCCGACGGTATGGGTATTCTCGGGCAGCTGCGCAATCAGCCCAAGCTGAAAGATATTCCGGTAATAATGGTCAGCGCAAAGTCGACCGAACTTGACAAGGTAAAAGCACTTGACACAGGTGCCGACGATTATATCACAAAACCCTTTGGGGTGATGGAATTTCTGTCCCGTGTGCGAGCCGCACTGCGCCGAAGTGTAATATCGGAGGAACAAGTATCCGAAAAGCTGACTCTCGGAGCGATAGCGATGGACGATGTGCGCAGAACAGTGCAGGTAAATGGGCAAAAATGCGAGCTGACCTTTAAAGAATATGAACTGCTCAAATACTTTTTGCAAAATGCAAGCGTTGTGCTGTCACGTGAACGCATAATGGACAGGGTTTGGGGTACCGATTTTGCAGGGGAAAGTCGCACGGTGGACATGCATGTCAAAACCTTGCGTCAAAAGCTGGGCAGCGGTGGCGACCTTATAAAAACGGTACGCAATGTCGGCTATAAAGCGGAGGAGGGTCAGCAGTGAGTGCAACACTTTCTTGGGGAAAAGTGCTCAACACCCACGGTGTTAGAGGCGAGTTGAGAATACAGCCACATTGTGAGCAGAGTATGTTCGGCTCGGTGGAGCAGATGAACATCGGTGGCACATGCTATAAACTCAAATCGTGCAGGGCGCACAAGAACTTTGTCTTAGTCTTTTTTGAGGGTATTGACAGCATAGAGGCGGCAATGGCACTCAAAGGTCGTGAGATAACCGTTTTGCGTGACAAGGTGGCTCTTGCGCCCGGTCAATATTTTTACAGCGAGATTTACGGATTTTCGGTTTTTGACAAAAGGGTAAACAGAGTGGTCGGCACCCTTTCCGAGGTGCGTGAAAACCCTGCCAATGACCTATATATAATAGAGTGTGAAGGCAAGAGCTTTATGATACCTGCGACACCGCCCTTTGCGGTATCGGTTGATTTTGAAACTCGCACCGTCACGGTGCAGACAATTTTGGGGATGTTACCCGATGAAGATTGACATACTAACCTTATTCCCCGACATGGTGGACAGCGCTTTGGGTGAGAGCATAATCGGCAGAGGGCGCACAGCCGGCTTGCTCGACATTTGCTGCCACAATATTAGAGATTACAGCGATGACAAACACCGTCGAACTGACGATTATCCATATGGAGGCGGCCACGGCATGATAATGCGCTGTGAGCCGCTTGCCCGTTGTGTCGAACATGTAAAGGGAGATAGCAATGCTCGGGTGGTGCTTATGAGCCCTGCCGGCCGTGTATTTAATCAAAATGTGGCAAAGGAGTATCTCGCCCTTGAACATGTGATTTTGATTTGCGGTCACTACGAAGGGGTGGATCGTCGATTTATCGATATGTTTGTAGACGAAGAACTGTCGCTCGGCGATTTTGTCATGACCGGCGGTGAACTGTGCGCAATGGCGGTGACCGATGCCGTGTGCAGGATGGTACCCGGTGTGCTGAGTGAAAATGTCGGTTTTGAGCAGGAGAGCCATTACAGCGGCATGCTTGAACATCCCCATTACACAAGGCCGGAGGTCTGGAGGGGTGTTTCGGTACCCGAGGTGCTTTTGTCGGGGCATCATGTAAATATTGAGCGGTGGCGACATGAGCAGTCAATTGAAATGACAAAGCGTTGTCGCCCCGATATGTTTGAAAAATTAAGTTAAATTATTTAAGGGCGGTCATTGACCGCCCTTAAATACCTTTTTATCGCTAAAAAAATGCATGTTGCCGTATAATAACGGCATACAAATACGCTGCTTGTATTATTACCCACGAATAATTATATCAAAAACATCAAAAAACAGTACAAAAAATGCATTGAATATTCAGTTAATTACCTGCAAAGATTAACAAAATGTAAACGAGCTCTGTATAAAAGGTTTATAAAACAGATGAAAACGAATAATTATAATGCAAAATGTAGAAAAAAAACTTCGATAAATGTTTAACATGCACAAAAACATTCAATTTGGGTATAGTAAACGGAAAAAAACAGTCAAGATGCATAATTATTTATACATTTTATGTATTTTGCCTCTTTACATATGGAAAAAAATATGCTAAACTTAGAAAAACTCGCTCCAAAGTAGCGAATTAACAATTTTGTATAAAGGGAAATCCTTTATAATACACAACACAAAAGAAAGAGGTAATGAAAATGAGAAAGTTACTCGCATTGCTCCTGGCAACCATGATGCTTTTTGCACTGGTAGCAGGATGTGCACCGGATGAGACGGTTACACCGGACGATCCGACCGAACCGACCGAGCCGACCGAACCGACCGAGCCGACCGAACCGACCGAGCCGGATGACACGGATGATACAGAAGACACTTTGACTTCTACCATCCCGCTTGACACCTTCATTGCAGGTACTCCTGAAATGAACGGTGACTTCATCGACGGTTTCGGCAACAGCTCTTATGACCTGTCCATGAAAACTATCACCGGCGGCTATATGGCAACATATGAGCAAACCGGCGCAGGCGAGCTTATGCTCAACCCGACCGTCGTTGCTGATGAGCAAACCGCAGTAGATGCTGACGGAAATAAAACATACACCTTCACCTTGCATGAAGACCTGAAGTGGAACAACGGCGAGACCATCATGGCTAAGGACTATGTCGCTTCCATGATGTGGAAGGCATCACCCCAATGGGTAGCAGCGGGCGCAAGCTCAACAGTCGGCGAAGACCTTTTGGGATATGCAGACTATAACAGCGGTGCAACAAATGTCTTTGCAGGCGTTCAGCTGCTTGGTGACTATCAATTTGCTCTTACCATTTCGGCAGAGAAGCTCCCGTACTATTGGGAGACCAGTTCTGTTATGGTAGGCCCCATCTACATGGGAACATATCTGCCCAACGCTGAAATCGTAAGCGATGAAAACGGCGCAAAGTTTGTCTTTGAAGGCCAAGATCCGGCAGCTCCCTATGTACAACCCGACCTTACCGTTGAACCGGTGGTAGATCCCCTTCTGATCAACGCTAACAACATCGCAGCGACAGAGCGTTTTGCTCCCACTGTCACTTGCGGACCTTACAAATTTGTAAGCTTTGAAAACCAAATCGCAACAACAGTCATCAACGAGTACTTCAAGGGTGACAAGTACGGCAATGTGCCGACCATCACCAATGTTGTTCAGATGGCAGTTAACCAAGAAACAGACGTTGACTGGGTCATCAGCGGCCAGCTCGACCACGTCGGCGGCGTTGTTGAAGGCGAGAAAATTGAAAAAGCTCGTGCAACCGAAACAGCACAACTTCACAGCTACCTGCGTGCAGGCTACGGCCACCTGAGCATGCACTGCGACTTCGGCCCGACAGCTGATGTAAATGTCCGTTGGGCACTTGCATCGCTTATCGACCGTTCACAAGTTATCGACTACGTTCTCGGCGGATACGGCGGAACAGTTGATGGCGCTTACGGTATGGCACAATGGATGTACCAAGAGCTTCAAGCTGAAATCCAAGCAGAGCTTGAGCCCTTCTCCTTCAACATCACAGCAGCTAACGACTTCCTTGATCAAACCGAGTGGGTTTATGAGGCAGACGGAACAACTGCTTTTGACAGAGAAAAAGCAAACTCAGACGGCACCTACATGCGTCACAATGCAGACGGTGAGATGCTGACCATCAACCACCTTGGAACCACAGATAACGACATCACAGACGTTATCGAGATCGAGTATGCTAAGAATGCTCCGCTCGCAGGTCTTAACTTCACAGTTACCAAGAGCGACTTTAATGCACTTCTTGACAACTACTACTACGGTTATGATCTGGGCGACGAGCGTATTTATCACACCTTCAACCTTGCTACAAACTTCACAGCGGTTGACGACAAATACGACAGCTGGCACACCGACAGAGTTGGCACATGGCTCAATGCTAACCAACTGAGCGATGCTGAGCTTGATGCAGCTATCATGATCATGCGTGGTGCCGACCCGACCGATGATGAGACCTACCTCAACGCTTGGTTTGACTTCCAAGCACGTTGGAACGAGCTCGTTCCTGCAATCCCCCTCTACTCCAACGAGTACTTCGACATTCAGCATGAGTATGTTGACAACTTCAACACCTCGCCTTATGCAGGCTGGGAAGACATCATCTGCGAAGTTTCCAAGAGCGTAAAGTAAATTAAAGGCAACATTCTTTAACAAGGGGATGGGCACGGTCCCATCCCCTTGTTTTCACAAAGTGGCGGCGTTATCCCCGTCACTTTGTATTACTAAATAGGAGGGGGCTATAGAATGATTCGTTATATCATCAAGCGTATTTTCATACTTATTCCGGTTATCATAATGATTTCAATAGTGCTTTTTACCGTAGCGAAAATCATGCCGGGCGATCCTGTTAGAGTTATGATTCCGCTAACACTTCAGGGTGAGCAGTACCAAGCGGCGTATGACGCAATGGAAATAAGGCTCGGCCTTGACAAAGATATTTTCACCCAATATTTTATTTGGATGGGTAACCTTTTCAAAGGTGAGTTTGGATATTCCACCATGTACAACAGACCTGTTATAGAGGTAATTGGAGAGCCGCTGCAAAACACGGTTATTTTGAATGTCGGCGTAAATATTATCTACCTGTTTATAGCGATACCGGTCGGTATCCGCTGTGCGACAAAGCGCTTTTCGCTCTTTGACAACGGCTGGCAGGTATTTTCGCTGATAACCTATTCGATGCCGTCATTCTTCCTTTCAATTTCGCTGGTTTATGTTTTCGGAATACAGCTTGGCTGGCTTCCGCTGGGCGGTATGCCAAACAGCGCTCTGCTGTCAGGCTGGGATTTGACGCTGGCATGGATTAGGACACTTGTCCTGCCCACCACCACCCTTGTCATTATAAGCCTTGCAGGTGCACTTCGCTATGTCCGAAATGCAATGATAGAGGCGCTCAGCCAAGATTACATACGCACAGCACGTGCAAAAGGTCTCAACGAGAAAGTTGTAATCTACTCGCACGCTTTCAGAAATGCTCTTATCCCCGTGTCGTACATCATTGTCGGCACAATATTCACGCTACTGTCGGGCTCATCTATCACCGAAACCGTTTTCCAGTATAACGGCATCGGTAAAGAGATGATTGCGGCGGTAAATCAGCGTGACATTCAGATGATTATTACAATGAACCTGTTCTTCGCGGTCATCAGTGTCGTATCGGTGCTTGTCGCCGACATTATATACGGCCTTGTCGATCCGCGCATCAAATTGAGTTAGGGGGTAGGGGATATGTCAGATAACAAGAAAAACGACAGCACCTCGAAAAAGGTAAAAAAATCCTTTGGCTCAATGTTTAAAGGACTGTTCACAAAAGGCCCTTCGGGCGCGAATGCTCTTGAAGAAGAAGCAATGCAAACCCCAATGAAGACTATACTCAAGAACTTTTTCAGAAACAAGCTTGCTATAGTCGGCCTTATTGGATTTGTAGCAATCTTCTCCTTCTCCTTTATCGGCTCGGAAATTAGGCCGATGGTTGCAACACACACCGAATTGACAAACTCAAACCTGCCGCCCAGCACAAACTTCCTTGAGTTTCCGGCACAACTGGCGAATGAAAAGGTAGTTGAAATTGTTTCCGGTATCTCATTTAGTGCCGCTATCACCGAAGATGGTGGACTTTATATGTGGGGCACCGAGCTCAATCAAGAGCAGGCAAATGTTTCAACCTTTATTTTTGACATTCCGCCCGAAGTGCGAAGCAGCAAGATTGTTGACATTGCCGCCGGCGGTTCTCACCTTCTTGCAATTGATGAAAATGACAACCTTTACGGCTGGGGATATTACGGAAGCGGCCAGACGGTTGTACCAAATGACATCGCAGCGGTTTTTGAAAGCCCCGATGTTACCATCAAGCAGATGGTCGCAACACAGCAGTGGACCGGCCTTCTCGGAACAGACGGTAACTTCTATATTTGGGGTAGTACCCAAGCTAAATCGGTTCTTCTGATACCGCGTGACGCAAGAGGTCGCATCGTCAAGGTAGCCGAAGGTGACAACAATGTCGCTTTGCTTTTGGATGACGGTACTGTTACTGTTATCGGTGAGCGTGGCACAGAGTTTGCAAGCACCTTCCCCACCGAGCTTTCCGAGGGCAATATCAAAATTGTTGACCTTGTGGCGACAAACAGAAACGTGCTTGCGGTAGCAGACAATGGCGATACATATCTATGGGGTAGCACAGAGGACGGTCTGTCCACAATGCCCGAGCTTAGCGGCGAAATAGTCGCTATGGACGCCGGCTACAAAAACTTTGTCGTATTGCTCGACAACGGTGAGGTAGTCCAGTGGGGTAGCACAGGCCTCGGCCAAGATGAAATCCCGACCAATATGGGCGATGTCGAGCGTGTTTACGCCGACTACTTCCAGTTCTATGCCATAAACAGCGAAGACGGAATATCGGCATGGGGCAACGAGGGCTATGTACTCGGTTCTGACCAATATGGACGTGACATGCTTACCCGTCTTATCCACGGCGGACGTATTTCACTGACCGTCGGTCTTATATCGGTTGTCATTTCAACCACGATAGCCCTGTTTGTCGGACTGTTGTCCGGTTACTTTGGCGGATGGGTTGACCATGTGCTTATGCGTCTTACCGATGTGTTCTCGGCCATACCATTTATTCCGATCGCAGTTACCCTTTCTTATGCCGTCGGTCATAGCATGAGTGAAACCATGCGAATATACCTAATCATGGTTATACTCGGTCTTCTTGGATGGATGGGTCTTGCCCGTCTTATCCGTGCACAGCTATTGCTTGAGCGTGAGAAGGACTTCGTTCTTGCCGCACGTGCGCTTGGTATCAAGCAAGGCGCTATTATGTGGCGTCACATTCTCCCGAACGTTTTCAACTTGGTTATCGTTAACATCACTCTAAACTATGCCCGCTCACTGCTTTCAGAGGCAGGCCTGAGCTTCCTCGGTTTCGGCGTTACAGAACCGACACCGTCATGGGGTAACATGCTCAGCTCGGCACAGCAGATTGCGGTTATTGAGTTTTATTGGTGGCGTTGGGTTCTCCCGGGCATATGCGTTATAATCGCGGCACTATGTGCAAACTTGGTGGGCGATGCATTGCGTGAGGCGATGGACCCGAGAGCTAATGAGAAATAGGGGGTAAGAAAGAATGAAATTACTTGAAATCAGAGACTTACATACCTATTTTGAGACCCGCCGCGGTCTTATAAGGGCGGTAAATGGCGTGTCGCTCAGCATTGAAGAAGGTAAAACACTGGGCGTTGTCGGTGAGTCGGGCTCGGGCAAGAGCCAAACGGCGATGAGCGTACTCAAGCTGTTCGAGAAAAATCAAAAGATTCACAGCGGATCGGTCTGGTTTGACGGCAAAGAGATATCCAATTACAGCCTTGAAGATATGTATAAAATCAGGGGTAACGATATTTCGATGATCTTCCAAGAGCCTATGACCAGCCTAAACCCGGTTTTTACCGTCAACAAGCAGATAAGCGAAGTTCTCATGCTCCACCAGGGCATGAACAAGCAACAAGCCAAACAGCGCTCTATAGAGATGCTCGATTCGGTTAAGATACCAAACCCCGAGAAGATGGTCAATCAGTACCCCCACCAGCTTTCGGGCGGTATGCGCCAGCGTGTTATGATCGCTATGGCATTGGCATGTAAGCCTAAACTGCTTATAGCTGACGAGCCGACAACGGCGCTCGATGTTACCATTCAGGCACAGATCCTGCGTCTGATGAATGAGCTTAAGAGCAACACCGAAACGGCGATTATGTTTATCACCCATGACCTTGGCGTTATAAACCAGATGGCAGATGAAGTGGCTGTCATGTACTGCGGACAGGTGGTTGAAATTGCGCCGGTAAGCTGTATCTTCAAAAATATTACCGACAGTTCACACCCGTATACCGAAGCTTTGCTTGAAAGTATACCCCTTCTGTCGGGAAATGCGGGAGACAGGCTGGAAGCAATACCCGGTTCGGTGCCCCATCCGCTTGATCTTCCGCCCGGCTGTAAGTTTGCACCCCGTTGCCGTTATGCAACCGAGCAGTGCAAAAACCATCAGCCCGATTTGCAGCAGGTAAATGACGTGCAAAGCGTCCGCTGCTTCTATCCGAAGAAGGGAGTGCGCAACAATGGATAATAATAAGGTTCTTTTAAAGCTTGAAGAAGTTAAAATGCACTTCCCCATTAAAAAGAGCTCGACCTTTCAAAAGGAAAAGCTGTTTGTTCGTGCGGTTGACGGAGTCACAATAGACATTTATGAAGGTGAAACCTTTGGTCTGGTTGGCGAATCGGGTTGCGGAAAATCGACACTTGGTCGTGTAATTTTACAGCTTTACAATCACACGGCAGGCAAGATTTATTACAATGACACCGATTTGACCGAAGTTCGCAAGAACAACAAAGAAGAAATGCGCAAATTGCGCAGAGAGCTTCAAATCGTCTTCCAAGATCCGTACTCCTCGCTCAACCCCCGTTTGACGGTCGGACAGCTCATTTCGGAAGCACTTATTGCACACGGAATGTACAAGCGCGGCTCAAAAGAGCTTGAGGATTACACGGTA
Organism: uncultured Oscillospiraceae bacterium; assembly: GCA_964367895.1. Taxonomy (GTDB): domain Bacteria; phylum Bacillota; class Clostridia; order Oscillospirales; family Butyricicoccaceae; genus CAYJAS01. The sequence goes on from CAYJAS010000032.1 coordinate 10,556, forward strand.
AGCATAATGGAAAAGTGCGGACTTCAACATTACATGCTTCACCGCTACCCCCACCAATTTTCCGGCGGACAGCGTCAGCGTATCGGCATAGCCCGTGCCCTTGCACTGCAACCCAAGTTTGTTGTGTGCGATGAGGCGGTTTCGGCGCTTGACGTTTCAATTCAGTCGCAGATCATAAACCTTCTTATGGATCTGAAAGAGCAAAACAATTTGACCTATCTCTTCATCTCGCATGATTTGAGTGCGGTTAAGTTTATCTCTGACCGAATTGCAGTTATGTATCTCGGAAATATTATCGAGCTGGGAAGTGCGTCGACCATGTTTAAAGGTCCGCTTCACCCCTACACAGAGGCATTGCTTGAGGCGATACCGACCACCGATGAGGAGGCAAACAAGGCACTCCAAACTATCGAGGGTGATATCCCAAGCCCGATAAAACCGCCCAGTGGTTGTAAATTCCACACACGTTGTAAGTACGCCACGGAAAAATGCTCGCAAGAGGCGCCCGAATGGCGTGAATATCGCCCGGAGCACTTTGTTGCTTGCCATTTTCCACTTGAAAAGATGCGCTAAGGAGAGACCTAATGTCATTACTTGACAAGTATCGCAACCTACTTCCAAAACAAAAAAGTGAGGAGGAGCTCGACAAGCACTATGAAAATATGGAGCTTGAAAAAGGTGATCTGACGGCCATGTTAATTGCCGCATTGATAACTTTCGGGCCGCTGATACTGATCTTTTCTGCGATTTATATCGGCGTAGCATTACTTTTCGGAGCATTTTAAGTTTTAGCGTACCGAGGGCAGTTTTGCCTTCGGTACGCTTTGCGCTTTACCAAAGCAATTTGCATTAATTTTACAATAACAATTGACAAAGAGCAGATATATCTTTGCCACAGAGGGATAAAGGAATTGATCATGAACAAAAAAAGATTTTTAGCACTTTCACTTGCAATGATGATGATTTTTGCACTGACAGCAGGTTGCACACCGGATGAAACCGTGACACCGGACGACCCCATCACGCCGACAGAGCCTACAGAGCCGACTGAGCCGACCACCCCGGAACAGCCCACCGAGCCGGAGCAATCGACATCGGCGGTACCGCTTGACACATTTCTTGTTGGCACCGCGGCGATGAACGGTGATTTCATCCCGGGCTTTAGCAGCAACGGCTATGACAACGCAATTGTCACGCTTACCGCCGGATATATGCACACATATGAGCTGTCCGATGCGGGTGAACTTGTGTTAAATCCCACTGTTGTGGCACATCAAGAGATAACAACAGATATCGACGGCAATAAAACCTATAGCTACACTTTGCATGATGATCTTCTCTGGAACAACGGCGAGAGCATCATGGCAAAGGATTTTGTCGCATCGCTTCTGTGGAGCGCTTCACCCCAATGGGTGGCGGCCGGAGCAACTTCAAGCCACGGAGAGGGTTTGCTCGGCTATTCCGACTACTACAGTGGCGCTACAAATGTCTTTTCCGGCGTAAAGCTGCTTGGCGATTATCAATTTTCGCTTACAATTGATGCCGAAGAACTTCCATATTATTGGGAGGTAAATTATGCCTCTACAGGGCCGATTTATATGCCCACTTATTTACCGAATGCTGAAATATTCAGCGATGAGCTTGGCGCAAAGCTTGTTTTTGACGGGCAAGACCCCGCTACACCTTATGTACAGCCCGATTTGACTTTAGATCCCGTTACCGACCCACTATTACTAAATGCAAATAATATCGCGGCGACCGAGCGTTTTGCGCCGACGGTCACCTGCGGTCCGTATAAATTCCTCAGCTATGAAAATCAAACGGTGACAACAGAGATTAATGAGTATTTCAAGGGCGATTCAAATGGAAACAAGCCGACCTTTAAATATGTCATTCAGCAGACTGTGCCACAAGATACAAATGTCGAAGCGGTCATCAGCGGACAGCTTGACCATGTCGGCGGTATTGTCGAGGGAGACAAAATTGAGCGAGCACGCTCGGAGCAAACGGTGAGCCTTCACAGCTATTTGCGTGCCGGATACGGATATCTTGGAATGCACTGCGATTTCGGCCCGACCGCCGATGTCAATGTCCGCCTTGCCCTTGCTTCACTCATTGACCGCACACAGGTAGTGGACTATGTGCTCGGCGGTTACGGTGGCACGGTTGATGGGCCATATGGCATGGCACAATGGATGTATCAGGAGTTGCAGGCAGAATTGCAGGCCGAGCTTGTGCCATATTCCTTTAATATTACGGCGGCAAATGACTATCTCGATCAAACCGAGTGGCTTTATGAGCAGGACGGTGTAACACCCTTTGACAGAACAAAAGCAAGTTCGGACGGAGAGTATTTCAGATACAATGAAGACGGCGAAATGCTTACCATCAACCACTTGGGCATCACCGAAAACCCGGTCACCGATATAATTGAGATAGAGTATTTGAAAAATGCTCCGCAGGTCGGCATCAATTTCACCGTCACACGCAACGATTACAGCGCAATGCTCAACGCCTTTTATTTTGGATATGAGTTGGGCGATGAGCGTATGTATCATACCTTCAACTCGGCGACAAATCTTTCGGCTGTAGATGATAAATACACAAGCTGGCACAGCGATTTTATCGGAACTTGGCAAAATGCCAATCAGATCAGCGATGCTCAGCTCGACGAGGCGATTATGGCAATGCGCAACGCCGATCCGGCCGATCATGAAACCTATCTAAACGCTTGGTTTGATTTCCAAGTCAGATGGAATCAGCTTGTGCCGTCAATACCGCTTTACTCAAACGAGTATTTTGACATTCAACATGAGTATGTTGACAATTTCAACAGCTCGCCTTACGCCGGATATGACGATATAATTTGCGAAATCTCCAAAAGCGTAAAGTAGAATACTTTTATTGAAAAGCCAACAAGCAATTTTAAATCAAGAAAGGAATGACTCATTATGATCGAACAAGCACTGGCGAAAAAAGTGCTGACTGTGGCACTGCAAACCGGCGGCGATTTTGCTGAGCTATATGTTGAGGATACCGAGAAAAACACGGTAAGCATGCAGGGCGGTGTCGTAGAAAACGCAAATTACTCACGCATACACGGCGCAGGAGTGCGTGTAATGCTTGGCACTAACACCGCATATGCATATACAGCGGGAACAGAGGAAGGCGACCTTTTAAAGGCTGCGCAATCTGCGGCGGCGGCAATAAAGGGTGATAAGATAGTCGCTCCGATGGATTTCACCGTTACAGATTACCAAAAAACTCCGAAAATCCCGGCGAGCACGGTCAGCAATGAGCGAAGAATAGAGCTTTTGCGCAAAGGCAGTGACGCCGCAAAAGGGTATTCGGACGAGATAACCCAAACAACCGCGGACATTACAGATATCGACAAGCGTGTCCTTGTGTGCAACAGTGAGGGGCTTTTTGCCCTTGACCGCAGGCCGAGCGTACGCATTGCCGTCTCAGCGGTGGCCACGGCAGATGGAGAGGCGCAGAGCGGCAGAGAAGCGCCCGGATATGCCACAGGATATGAGTGCTTTGAGCGCATTGATGTGGAGCAACTCGGAAAAAATGTGGCAAAAACCGCAGTGACCATGCTACACGGCAAGGAGTGCCCGGCAGGGGTCTTCCCGGTGGTTATAGACGGCGGATTCGGCGGAGTAATATTCCACGAGGCATGCGGTCATTCGCTTGAAGCGACCAGTGTTGCCCTCGGAAACAGCGAGTTTTGCGGAAAAATCGGACAGCTTGTGGCAAATGAGCGTGTCACCGCCATAGATGACGGCACTATGGCGGGCGAGTGGGGAAGTCTGAGCATAGACGATGAAGGCAAGCCCCAACAGCGCCGTGTGCTTATTGAAAATGGCGTGCTCAAAAGCTATATGATAGATCGTTTAGGCGCACGACGCATGGGCACTGACAGTACGGCGAGCGCACGCAGACAGGATTATACCTTTGCACCCACCTCACGCATGTCAAACACCTTTATTGCAGAGGGAAGCGATAATCCGGACGAGATGATTGCCACCATGGGCACGGGGCTTTATGCCAAGAGCATGGGCGGAGGCAGTGTAAATCCGCTTACCGGAGAGTTTAATTTTGCGGTCGACGAGGGATATTGGGTCAAAGACGGCAAGATAGTTTGTGCCGTTCGTGGCGCAACTTTGATAGGCAAGGGAACCGATGTGCTCAAAAAGATTGACCGTGTCGGCCCGAAGATGACAATGGCTCCCGGTATGTGTGGCTCGCTTTCGGGCGCAGTGCCGACAAATGTCGGACAGCCCCGAATCAGAGTGACCGATATAACGGTCGGCGGAAAAGGAGGGGAGATATAATGGACAAGGCAAAGACAAAACAGCTCGCCCAAGATATTTTCGCCAAAGCGATGGCAAAGGGTTGTCAGGCGGCAGAGATTTTCTACAGCTCGGGCGAAAGCGTTGACATTAGAGTCAGAGGCGGCGAGATTGACGCATATGATGTTCAGGCCGATCGTGGCATGACACTTCGTGTCAAGGTAAACGGTAAGGACGGTTATGCTTATACCGAGCAAATGTCCGATATCGACTCGCTTATTGATAGGGCAATGGACAATGCAAACTCAACCGAAAGTGCAGACGAGCGCCCCATGTTTTCGGGTGCTGAGTATCAGCCGGTCGCCATGCCCCCTTGCCCGGGAGCAAAGCTGACACCGGTAGAGATGATAGACTTAGCGCACGAGATTGAGCGCCGTGCGGCGGTGGCCGACAAGCGCTTTTCGCGCGTCAGATTTTGCGGTGTGCAGCGCTCCGACTCCTCTGTGGCACTGCACAATTCCCAAGGCCTGTGTGCTGAGCATGATGGGCAGTATTGCGGCATCTATTTGGGGGTAATTTTAAATCAAGACGGTGTGGACAGAGATGGTTTTGCATGGCGCTCTAATGCCGATTTTGACGATATTGACGGCATGGTGGCAGAGGCCACGGCGATAGCGGCAGGCAAGTTTGGCGCACAGCCGACGCAGTCGGGTGAGTATGCCATTGTCCTGCAAAACCGTGCGGCGGCAAATCTGCTTGAGGCGTTTTCGCCTATGTTCAGCTCGGAAAAGGCGCAGAAAAAGCTCAGCCTGCTGGCCGGCAAGGAGGGCGAGAGTATCGCCGCACCGTGCCTTAGCATATTGGACGACCCGACAGATATGATAAATCCCCGCCCGTTTGACGGCGAAGGTGTACCCTCGCAATGCACCGAAGTTATGGAAAAAGGCGTGCTTAAAACTTTGCTTTATGACCTTAAAACGGCGAAAAAAGCAGGCCTTAGCTCGACCAGCAATGCAGGCAGAGGCTCGGGTGGAATAAGCGTTCAGCCCAGCAATTTTTACATTAAAAAAGGTGCGGGAACAGAGAAGCAATTGCTTGAGCGCATGGGTGATGGTTTGCTGATTTGTGAGCTCGGCGGACTTCATGCCGGTGTGAGCACCATTTCCGGGGATTTCTCGCTGATAGCCAGCGGATTTGAAGTCAAAGACGGAAAATGCGTTAGGCCGATAAATCAAGTAACGGTAGCCGGCAACTTTTTGAAGCTGATGCAAAAGGTCACAGCAGTTGGAGAGGATCTGCGATTTGGTCCGCCACACGGATCGGCCGTCGGCTCACCTTCACTGCTGATATCATCGCTGATGGTTTCGGGTAAATAAAGACTATACAAAAAAACCGCCCTTCTGGGCGGTTTTTAAATTTAAAAATTCTACCGCAAATGAATTGCGGAGAATTAGAAAATAATCACCTGA
>CAYJAS010000033.1:0-16157 GCA_964367895.1 uncultured Oscillospiraceae bacterium
TTTTTTGTTGGTGCGCGCGAAGGGACTTGAACCCCCACGGTCTCCCGCCAGAACCTAAATCTGGTGCGTCTGCCAATTCCGCCACGCGCGCATGCGCATTTAATGCAACTCTGACATTATACACCACAATATGCGATTTGTCAAAACAAATCTGCATTTTTTTTAAATTATCTAAGCACAACGGCGTCGTCGGTAAAGGAAAATTCGCTTATTGGTATATCATTTAATGAAATTAGCGAGTTTAGTGCACCGTTGACGATTTCGGTTATTTGTATAGGTACATCTTGCGCGTTTATCTCATTGTCATCAAGCTCAAAGGAAGCAAGACTGATGGTGAGCAGACCATTTTCCATTCCCTCCACTTTGATGGCAATTGATGTTTCAAGCTCGTCGGGCAAAAGGGTCATCAGTAGTTTATGCCCGAGTGATATTTCGCCGCCTATGCTCTCGACAAAGTCAACTAAATCACTGCGTGAGGCGGAAAACTCAAGCTCAATTGTGCCGTCAACCTCTATATCGGCAGAAATCGAGTCGCTTGGGAAACTGTCCGGGAGAAAACTCAGCATACCATCGGCAAGCTGTTGCTCGCTGATTACTATTGAGCTGCTGCTCGCCGTGCCCGGTAGCTGTGTGGCAATGTCTGAAATTTGCGCCGAAAGCCTGATGGTCGGCGTATGCGGTGGCAAGGGCTGACGGCCGCCGATCGGCCTGCCGCTGAGCACGCTGAACAGCAAAATGACACACATTGTAAGGCAAATTACCATGAGCACAAGATATAATTGCTCTTTTCTTTGAGAATTCATATAACCCCTCCTATACTCGAATATATGAAGGGGTTATGTGAAAATATGCAAAGATTAAAAGGGAAGGGTGATTATCTTATTTCTTTTTCATAGTAAGTGAAATTCTGCCACGCTTTTCATCAACCTCAAGCACACGAACCTTGACAATGTCACCCACCTTCAAAACCTCCGACGGATGCTTAATATATCTGTCCGAGATTTGAGAAATATGAACCAAACCGTCTTCGTGCACTCCGATGTCGACAAATGCGCCAAAATCTATGACGTTGCGTACCGTTCCAGTCAACTCCATGTCGGGTTTGAGGTCTTTGACGGTCAAAACATCTTCACGGAGAAGGGGTGGTGGCAGTTCATCACGAGGGTCACGGCCCGGCTTTTTGAGCTCCTGCACAATGTCACGCAAAGTCGGCAGTCCGACTCCGATCTGATTTGACACCTCAGAATCGACCACTATATTGTCGGCTATACCTGAGGAAAGCTCACTTTCTTTAATGTCAAATCGCTTGAGCAATGAAAGGGCGGCGGTGTACGACTCAGGGTGAACAGCGGTGTTGTCAAGCGGATTTTTTCCGCCCGGTATGCGCAAAAATCCGGCGCATTGTTCATACGCCTTTTTGCCCAAACGGGGCACTTTGAGAAGTTGTTTGCGCTCTGCAAATCTGCCGTTTTCCTCTCTGTATGAAACAATACTCTTGGCGAGTGCGGGCCCGACACCGGCGACACGAGCGAGCAGTGGCCATGACGCTGTGTTTAAATCGGCGCCGACAGCGTTAACACAGTCCTCCACAACCCCGTCCAGAGTGTGAGATAGTTTGGCCTGGGGCATGTCGTGCTGATACTGCCCGACACCGATGGCCTCGGGCGGTATTTTAACCAGCTCGGCAAGCGGATCCTGCATTCTGCGAGCGATTGACACGGCAGAGCGCAAAGATACATCGTACTCGGGAAATTCCTCTGCCGCCAGCTTGGAGGCCGAATAGACCGAGGCGCCGGCCTCGTTTACTATCATATATTGAACACCGCTGTGTTCACGAATAAGTTCTGCAATAAAAGCCTCTGTCTCTCGTGAGGCGGTGCCGTTTCCAATAGCGATTTTGGTTACACCATGCTTTTTTATCAGTGCCGAAACGGTGCGAGCCGCTTCGATTTTTTTATTGGCCGGGGGAGTGGGGTATACAACTCCGGTGGCAAGCACCTTTGAGGTGCTGTCAACGACGGCGAGTTTGCATCCGGTGCGATACGCAGGGTCAACGCCGAGGGTGACCGAGTCCCTTACCGGTGCGCCCATCAGCAGATGTTTCAAATTTTGTCCAAAGCTTGAAATTGCCGCCTCGGCAGCACGGTCGGTCAAAGTGCTCCGCAGTTCACGCTCAAGTGAGGGGAAAATCAAACGCTCGTACCCGTCATCGCATGCCATTTTTATCTCCTGCTTAAGTGCCTTTGAGTTTAGCTTTATATAATTGTATACGATGTCGAGCATACGCTCATCGTCGATGGAAACCGAGACCTTTAAGATGTCCTCAGCCTCGCCCCTGTTGACCGCCAATATTCGATGAGCAGGTAGTTTTTTGACCGCTTCTTTATAGTCATAATACAGGCGATAAACGCTGTCACTGTCACTCTTTGCGACGCTGGTCAGCAGTGCGTTTTGTGCAAGATAATTGCGCAAACGCTCTCGCAAAGCAGCATCGACCGATAGGTCTTCAGCAATTATGTCGAGCGCACCGTCAAGGGCAATTTGCGCACTGTCCACCCCTTTTTCGGGGTCGACAAAGCTTTCGGCAAGGGCGAGGACATCACAGCTTTGCTGTGCATCAAGTATCGCTTGGGCGAGTGGCTCCAGTCCACGCTCACGTGCGACGCCGCCCCTTGTTGTGCGCCGCTTTTTATAGGGCATATACAGGTCTTCAAGGGCTGTCATTGTGCTTGCGGCCGCAATTTGCTGTGCCAGCTCCTCGGTCATCTTTTCTTGCGCTTCGATGGCGGAAATAATTTCTTCCTTGCGCTTTTCAAGGTTGCGCAGGTATTCAAGCCTGTCGGCTATCGCTCTGAGAACCTGATCGTCCACCGAGCCTGTAAGTTCCTTACGATATCGCGCGATAAAGGGGAGGGTATTGCCCTCATCAATAAGTTTAATAATGTTTGCGATATGCTGTTCGCTCATTGAAAACTCGACAGCAATTACTTTTGTATAGTCCACAGTGCACCTCTCCTCGCCCGATTGGGCGGTTAATTATGTAATTATACTACCCGGGAGAAAACTTGTCAAACCGAATTGCGGCTTAGTGAAATTGCACAATGAGAAAGAGAAATTATTGTACATAACAAATATATTAAATAAAAAATGCGTTAGCTTTTTAACAAAGCGCTTGACAGTTTTGCTATTTTAATATATATTAATTTAGGATGAATTTGGTATTAAATAATAATTAAAAAATACGATACAATATAAAAGGAGAGCAAAATGACAAAAAAGCTGACAAGATTTGAGATTTTCGCAATGGTACTCGGCGCGATTATCGGCATGGGTTCTTTCACCTTGCCGGGCACAAAATTTCTATCTTCGGCAGGTGTCATAAATACCTCCATCGGCCTGTTCATAGGCACTCTTTTTATGATAGTGGTAGAGCGAAGCTATCGATATATGCTCAGCATCAACACCCACTCGGGCGGAGAGTTTTCATATGCACTCAAGTTTTTGGGTAAAAAGCACGGCTTTGTAGTCGGTTGGTTTTTGTTTTTGGCTTATTTCACCCTTATTCCTCTTAATGCCCTCGCTTTTCCCATTGTTGTAAACTTTCTTGTGCCCGACCTTTTGAGTTTCGGATATCTTTACACAGTGGCAGGGGATGCAATTTTCTTAGGTGAGATTTTGGTCGCATGCTCGCTGATTATCTTTTTCTCCATAATCAACTTAATCGGCGTGAAAAACACGGGAAAAGTGCAAAAATACATTGTAATCTGCCTGATAGGCTCGGTATTTGTGGTGTTTGCATTTATGCTTATGAACGCCGATTTGGCACAGTTTAATATAAATTATATTGAGGGGCGCAGCTTTGACATTTCCGAGGTGGTACAAATTATTGCTGTAACCCCATTTTTGTTTTTAGGGTTCGATGTTTTGCCTCAGCTGATAAATGATCTTTCGATAAGTAGTAAAAAGGCCTCAAGACTTGGTGTGCTCGCTTTGCTGTTTGGCATGTGCATTTACATAACCCTCAACCTGATGACTGCCCTCGGATTTTCGGCAAATGAAGTCGGTGACATGGAGTGGGCGCTCGGCTCCTCGGTGGTCAACATTGTTGGCGAGTGGGCGTTTGTACTGATTGTGCTCGGTCTTGCAAGTGCGGTGGCGGCAGGCATCAACGGATTTATGGTGTCGTCCACCAAGTTAGTCGGTGCTATGGGAGAGGAAAAGATTATGCCTCCCGCATTCGGCGTGCTCAACAAAGCCGGTGTCGCCAAAAATACAATTTACTTTTTGGCGATTGTTGGAATGGGGCTGACCTTTTTCGGAAGAAATGCCGTCATTTGGGTGGTGGATATGTGCTCTTTCGGTGCGGCCATTACTTACCTTTATGTCTGTTTTATCACCGCAAAGCAAGCAGATACTCGAAAAATACGAATATACGCAGTTGCCGGAGTGGTGGTCAGCGTAAGCATAGTTTTACTGCTTTTGGTTCCGAGCTCACCGGCACGGCTTGGATTGCAACCGATGATTTTACTGGGTATTTGGATTGTTGCAGGACTGATTATAGGCAAGAAAGTACTAAAATAGTCTCTGCAGCCTCAGTAATTATGTGTTTTTGCTTTGCTCAGCAGGCATTAAATAAAGAAGAAAAAAACTAAAATTAATAGGAGGAAAATGCAATGAAGTATGTCATCGTCGGAGGAGTAGCGGGAGGAGCATCAACCGCCGCAAGGCTTAGAAGACTGGATGAACAAGCGGAGATCGTTATGTTCGAAAAGGGCCCTCATGTTTCTTTCTCAAACTGCTGTTTGCCATATCGTTTGAGCAATATGATAGCCAAACACGAAAATCTTGTGTTGATGAGCCCTGCACAATTCCACAATCAGTACAATATTACCGCACGGGTGGACAGTGAGGTAGTGGCAATAGACCGTGCTGCAAAATCGGTTACCGTCAAACAGTCGGATGGTAAGCAGTACACCGAAAGCTACGACAAGCTGATACTTGCTCCGGGAGCAAAGGCTATAATGCCCAAGCTGAGCGGACATGAAAATGCAAATATCTTTATTGTCAAAAATGTTGTCGATGTTTCGGCGCTGTATGATTTTATAAACGGTGACAACAATGTAAAACGTGTGACCGTTGTCGGCGGTGGATTTATCGGCATCGAAGTTGCCGAAAATCTGAAAGAGAGCGGCTTTGAAGTGACCGTAGTTGAAGCGGCCGATCAGATTTTGAGACAGTATGACTATGACATGGTGCAAATCCTACACAAAGAGATGATGGATCACGGAATTAAACTTATTCTCGGTAAGAAGGCCACAAGTTTTGACGGCAACAATTTGATTTTAGAGGATAACAGCGTGGTCGAGGGTGATGCGGTGGTCATGGCAATCGGAGTAACCCCCGAAACAAAACTTGCCGCAGATGCGGGAATTGAGCTGACTGCAAGAGGGCATATCAGAGTAAACGCAAATTGGCAGACACTGACCGACAACGATGTATATGCCGTCGGCGATGCCGTTGAGGTTGTCAACGCAATTACCCACAAATTCTTTGCGCTTCCGCTTGCAGGGCCTGCTCAAAAACAAGCACGCCAGGCGGCAAATCATATGCATAAAATAGCGCCGCAAAGCACCGGCTTTATCGGCTCGGCGTGTATTAAGCTGTTTAACTACAATGCCGCTTCTACAGGCTTGACGGAAAATGACTGCAAAGCGGCAGGAATGAATTATGACATCACCTATATCATTCCGCAGGACAAGGTGGGCATTATGCCTGACGCTGCCCCCTTCTTCTTCAAACTGATTTACGAAGTGCCGACCGGCCGTGTGCTGGGAGCGCAGGCCATCTCAAAAGGCGATGCGGCAAAACGAATAGATGTAGTTGCAACAGTCATCAAATTCGGTGGCACAATAGTTGATATGGCTGACCTTGAACTTTGCTATGCACCGCCCATGTCAACCGCAAAAGACCCCACCAATATGGCAGGATTGGTTTCACAAAATCTATTAGGCAATGTGTTTAAGCAAGTGAGAGTTTCCGAGGTGAGAGCCTTGGTAGAGCAGGGCGCTTGCATTATCGATGTGCGTGAGCCCCATGAATATGAACTGTCCCGTATCAAGGGAGCGGTCAACATTCCGCTCAGCCAAATACGCAATCGCCTTAGCGAAATACCGACCGACAAGCCGGTTTATCTGCACTGCCGCTCCTCGCAGAGAAGCTACAATGCATGCATGATGCTTCAGGCAAATGGCTTTAAGAATGTCGTTAACATTTCGGGAAGCTTCCTCGGCCTGTCCTTCTACGAGTATTTCAACGATCAAACCACGGGCAGAGAAAAAATAGTTACCGATTATAACTTCAACTGATTGAGCGGGAAATATTATGAAAATTAATAAAAAAGAGTTTGTCATCGGGCTTGGGATACTGATTGCGTACATAGCCTTGGGAATGACATTTTTGTCCAGTGAGTCGCTGGTCGGGCGTATGCTTATGGGTCTTGCCATAGGATATACTTTGGCTCGCTCGATTTTTGGATTTGCGGGCAGTGTAAACAGGGCATATGGCACAGGCTCCACAAAACTTATGCGAGCTATGATGATCATGTTCATTATCACGGCCATCGGCATTTCGGCGCTGACCTATGCCGATCCCACGGCGTATAGCCTTTCCATTTACCCCATCAATATCGGCCTTGCCATAGGTGCAACCGTCTTTGGTATTGGCATGGCGCTCGCCGCATGCTGTGCCTCGGGCGTGCTGACCGATTTGGTGGAAACACCGATGAGAGCGGTTATCATTTTAGTCTTTTTCTGCATCGGAGTCATGCTCGGCTTTCCCTTCCAAAAAGGACAGAGCTGGGTCACTGACAGTATAGTGGGCGGACAAATTTATGAAAATGGCATCTATCTGCCCGAACTTTTTGCCTTTGACGGGTATAATGGGCATCTCGGTGCAATAATTTTGACCGCAGTGCTGGCATTCATCGTCATTTGTCTTTCATATGCATATGAGAGCAAGCGCCGCAAAGCCGGAACCTATACAGGAGTGCCGGGAGAAAAATTGCAGGATAAAACGACGATAGAGGCGATAAATGATGGCGATAGCAATTATAAAATATTGTCGGTCAAGACCTTCAACAGACTGTTTGTCAATCCTTGGCCGTTAACAGCCGGAGCGGTAGCCATGGCAGTTATTTGCGTTTATATGATGGCAAAAACAGGCTCGGGCTGGGGCGTTACAACCTCCTTCGGCAGGTCGGCGCTCGGAGTGCTGGCAGCAATCGGATTTTCGCCCGAAGCGCTCTCGGAGTTCAGCATGCAGTCGATAGAGTCCTTCACCACCCCGTTTTTTGAGGTGAGCGGAAATGTGCAAAACCTGTCCATTGTTGTCGGAGCTTTGGTAGCGGTGCTGATGGCAGGTAAGTTCAAAGGCAATATCGATGCAAAAGTGCGTATCGGACTTAAAGAAACCACAGTCTGCATAATGGCAGGACTGCTTATGGGATTTGGCACAAGACTGGCAAACGGCTGTAATGCCGGCGGCCTGTTTACTCCGATTTCGCAGTTCTCCCTTTCGGGATGGATATTCCTTATCTTTATGGTGCTCGGCGGAGTAATCGGCAACATGATAAAGAAAAAAATCTACTCGAAATAAGCAAAATAACACTAAGTATGCAAAGTATCTATATGGTATTTTGCATACTTTTTTCGTTTTGGAGGGTTTTGAATGACAAGTATTGTAGGTGAAAATCAATTTAGAGATTTTTTTTCGCCGTTTATTGCAAAAAAATAGTGACTATAGTGTTAATTTTTGATATAATAATCTACAAACAAGTTTTTAGAGTGCTTAACAGTAAGAGGTGTTATTTTGGATAGAAGACTTGCGCGCATAACCGAGTCGGGGACTCGTCTGAGTTTTTTGTTAATGCTGATGTTTATAGGCATAACAGCATACTTGGGACATTATATCTTTGCGGGGATACAGTTATTTTTGGTGTTGGTGTTATTTCTGTATTACCGCAGAAGGCTTAAAAAACGCAGTACCGAAATGCGCAAATATGTAGAAACACTGGCATTTCAGATGGACGATGCATCCAAGCATACCATCGTAAACTTTCCGCTCCCAATGACCATTTTGCGTATAGACAGCGGCGAAATTGTCTGGGGCAATGACCATTTTACACGCATGGTGGGCAAGCAGGAGAGCATGTTTGAAACCCACATAACCGATGCAATACCCGGCTTTGACACGCGGTGGCTTATGGAAGGCAAATCGCTTTGCCCGTATGACGTCGAAATCGGTGACAGAAAGTACAATATTTTCGGAAATATGGTGCGTGCAAGCTCATCGCAAAGTAGGGGGCTGCTCGCCACTTTGTTTTGGATAGATGTCACTGAGTTTTCACAGCTTCGTGAAAACTATGAAAAAAGCCGACCGGTTGTTATGCTCATTGTCCTTGACAGTTATGAAGAACTGTTTAAAGACGCCGGTGAAGCCGAAAAAAGCTTGCTCGCAGCAGAAATTGACCGCAGAATAAGCCAATGGGTCAGCCCGGCAAACGGCATTATGCGCAAGCTGTTCCGTGACAGATATCTGTGCGTTTTTGAGCAAAAAGCGCTTGTTTCGCTGACAGCAGACAAATTTAAAATACTTGAAGATATACATGAGGTTAAAAATACAGAGGGCATCACAGCGACCGTTTCAATAGGCATAGGCCGAGGTGAATACAATTTTGGCGAACTTTACAATATGGCTTCGCTCGGTATCGACATGGCGCTTTCAAGAGGCGGTGACCAAGTGGTTATAAAGACCAAGAATGCCTTTGAATTCTTTGGTGGACGCAGTAAAGAGGTTGAAAAGCGCACCAAGGTAAAATCGAGAGTTATGGCAAATGCACTTATGCAGCTTATCCGTGACAGCTCACATATTTTTGTCATGGGGCATCAATATTCGGATCTTGACAGCATAGGCTCTGCGGCAGGTGTTTGTGCCGCCGTCAGAAAAGCGGGAAAAGTGCCGAAAATAATCGCAGATGACACAAAAACCAGCGCCTTTGAGCTGATCGAAAAGCTGAAAAACACCCCGCAATATCAAGATAGTTTTATCACAGAGCAGGAGGCTATCGAGCTTGCCGATGCCTCATCGCTTGTCATTGTAGTGGACACTTCACGCCCTGAGATTGTAGAAGGGCCGGAACTTCTGAAAACCGTTCAGCGTGTTGCTGTTATTGACCATCATCGCAGAGGGGTCAGCTTTATAGAAAACAGCGCAATCAGCCTGCATGAAACATATGCCTCGAGCGCAAGTGAGCTTGTTGCCGAGCTTTTGCAGTATATTATGACACCGCAAGAGGTGCTCAAGGTAGAGGCAGAGGGTATGTTGGCAGGTATTTTCCTTGATACAAAGGGATTTACCATTAAAACAGGTGTGCGAACCTTTGAAGCTTCGGCATACTTAAAGCAAATCGGCGCCGATACAATTGAAGTGCGCAAGATGTTTACCGGCGGTTTTGAAAACTATATTAAAAAGTACAATATTATTTCCGAGGCAAAGCGTATCTTCCCGGGAATATCGCTGTCGATTGTCGATGAGCCGACCGCTCGTGCAACGGCATCGCAAGCAGCAGATGAGCTGATTAATATCACCGATATAAAGGCCTCCTTTGTCGTGTTTAAAGAGGGTGAAGGTGCAGTCGTTTCGGCACGCTCTTACGGCAAGATAAATGTGCAGGTCATTTTGGAGAAAATAGGCGGTGGGGGAAGTCTTGCAATGGCAGGAGCCCAATTTGCAGACAAATCGGTGGCCGAGGTGGCACAATTGGTACAACAGGCGGTAGCCGAGTACCTAACTGAAAATGAAAACAGTGAAGAGTAAGAGAAATAAGGAGAATCAGCGTGAAAAATCACGCTAATCCCATTATTAAATTAAAAGGCCTCGCCCGGAAGAGGGCGAGATGCCAAAATCTCCATTCTGTTGGAGATTTATGAAAAAACTATTTGTGCTGTGCACAGAATGGAGATTAATATGAAAGTTATTTTAACACAAGATGTTAAGGCGCAAGGGAAAAAGGGACAGATGATTGAAGTGTCCGACGGTTATGCAAGAAACTTTTTATTGCCGAGAAAACTTGCGGTAGAGGCAACAACCGACGCAGTAAACGCAAAAAAGAACGCAGATGAGGCGGCACAGCGTCGCATTGAGAAGGAAAAAGATGCGGCAAATGAGCTCAAGCAAAAGCTGGCAGCTTGCCCGGTCAAGATAATGGCAAAGGCGGGAACGGGCGGAAGACTTTTCGGTTCTGTCACCACAAAGGAAATTTCCGAGAGTTTAAAAGCTCAGCACGGCATTGATATACCAAAAGCCAAACTTGTGCTTGATGAGGCTATAAGAAGCTTTGGCACCTTTGAGGTGAAAGCAAAACTTTACACCGAGATCAGCGGTGCTGTAATAGTACAGGTTTTTGAGGAAAAATAAATCTTAGGCACAATGTGCTTAAGCAACGGGGAAGTGCAATGGAAGATATTTTCAGCAGACATACGCCTTACAGCATCGAGGCTGAACAGGCGGTAATCGGTTCGATTTTGATAGACCCGATATGCGTTACAGAGGTACTCGCTCGAATTGCTCCGGAGGATTTTTATATAGATGTAAACAAGGCGATTTTTGAAACAATAAGCCATATGTTTACCACGGGCAGGAGCATAGACCCGGTGACCGTGCTCGATGAAATGAAGTTTTCCGGGCACAAGGATAAGGCAAATAGGGATTATTTCTTGCAGCTTATAGAAATGACCCCTACATCGGCAAATGTGCTTGAATACGCCGAAATAGTCCGTGGAAAGCGTATGCTCAGAGAGCTTCAGAGTATTTCGGGAGAGATAATTGAACTGACAAAGAGCGAGCAAGAGGAACCGCAGACCATAGCCGATTTGGCGGAGCAGAAGATTTATGCTGTTCGCCAAGGGCGTGAAATAAAAGATTTTACCACCATTAAATCGGCCATTGTATCGGTATATGACCAGCTTGACAAGTTAGCGGCAAACCCCGGTGGGCTTCCCGGACTGTCAACGGGATTTTCCGAGCTTGACAGCAAAATCGGCGGACTTAATAAGAGCGATCTTATTTTGATGGCGGCACGTCCCGGCATGGGAAAGACGGCGATAGCGCTAAATATGGCACTGAGTGCCGCAAAAAAGAGCAAAAAGAGCGTGGTTATTTTCCAACTTGAAATGTCAAAGGAACAGCTCGTGTCAAGACTTTTATCCTCCGAAGGATTTGTAGACAGCAAAAAACTTCGCATGGGAAATCTTGATGACGATGATTGGTATAGGCTTGCCGGTGCCACGCAAACACTAAACGCACTTGATATTTATATAGACGAAAACCCGGGTATAACGGTTGCCGAAATGAAGGCAAAGTGCCGCAGATTGGGTGACAGCCTTGGCCTTATCGTAATTGACTACCTTCAGCTGATGCGCTCACCGGGCAGAAATGACAACCGTGTGCAAGAGGTCGCCGAGATATCTCGGTCGCTCAAAATTATGGCGAAAGAGCTCAATGTCCCTGTGCTTTGCTGTTCACAGCTTTCACGCGGACCGGAGAGCCGTCAGGACAAGCGCCCGATGCTTTCAGACCTCAGAGAATCGGGGTCGATAGAGCAGGATGCAGATATAGTTCTCTTTATTTATCGTGACGATTATTATAATAAAGAGGATGGAAACCGCAACACAGCAGAGCTTATAATCGCAAAAAACCGTCATGGCGAAACCGGACGAATTGACCTTGAATGGATGGGTCAATACACCGCTTTTGCCGTAAAGGAGCAACGCCATGGAGACCCTCCGCCGGGAAATTGACAAGTCACAACTGATAAGCCGTGGCGACACTGTGCTTTGCGCACTGTCGGGCGGAGCCGACTCGGTCGTGCTGACACACGCACTTTCTCTTATGGCGCAAAAGCTTGGGATAACAGTCTGCGCCGCCCATTACTCGCATGGAATACGCCCGGAGTGTGCACAGAGTGAAAAACAGCTTTGCGTAAATCTGTGTTATCAGCTCGGTATTGAGCTGATAACAGGGCAGGGAGATGTTCCCAAGTATGCAAAAGAGCAGGGAATATCACTTGAACATGCCGCACGAAAACTGCGATATGATTTTTTAAACCAAGCGGCACAGCAGGCAGAAGCAAATAAAATTGCA
The DNA here is from genome assembly GCA_964367895.1 of uncultured Oscillospiraceae bacterium. GTDB lineage: Bacteria > Bacillota > Clostridia > Oscillospirales > Butyricicoccaceae > CAYJAS01. The sequence goes on from CAYJAS010000033.1 coordinate 12,199, forward strand.
ACGGCACACAATATGGGAGATAATACCGAAACGGTGCTGTTTAACCTGATAAGGGGAGGCGGCACTGCACTACTATGCGGTATTCCACCGAGTAGGGACAATTTAATTCGTCCTCTGCTCACCGTAGACAGAGCGAGTATAGAAGCTTACGCACGGCAGTATAATTTGCAATTTGCCGTAGATCAAAGCAATTTTGACAACAATTATTCACGAAATAAGATAAGAAATGAGATAATTCCGTTACTGGAGAGTATAAACCCAGCGGCACAGCGAAATGTCACTGCCGCATCGGCACTTGCAAGACAAGATGTGCAATTTATTGAAGATGCGGTGCGGAATGTTCTGAAAAATAAAGTAAGTACAGAATGTCGAGTGGAAATTGATATTTCACACATTGTCAATAATCACAGCGCAGTGGCCACAAAAGCGGTTATGGTCATGCTTAAATCGGTCATGGGCAAAAAACAGGTCACTTTCTCACATGTTAAGGCGACAATCGATTTGTGCACCGGCGAGCATCCGTCCGCTCAGGTCAGTATTTCGGGTGATGTAGTAGCTCGCAGACAATATGATTTGCTTATCGTAGAAAAGAAAAGTGAATTAAAATCGCCTGAGCCACGCCGATTGGAGGTCGGAGAGCAGATCGTTTGGGGGGATTACAGCTTACAGTTGTTGCTTTGCCAAGATGAGCAGGGCATTGCCGATATAGAATGGCCGGTTTTTGTGCGAAACAGGATACCCGGAGAACGGGTGTGCATAAATGGTCACACGAAAAAATTAAAAAAGTTATTAATCGACAAAAAAATACCCAATAAAGAGCGTGACATTCTTCCGATAATATGCGATAATAAAGGGGTGCTGTCAATTTGCGATATAGCGATAGACAGCCGTAGAATTATAAAAAATAATGGGGAAAGATATAGAATAGTGTGTAGGAGGGTAAAAAGTGAATAAAGAACTTGAAAAAGATATAGAACGGGTTCTGATACCACGTGAACAGCTGACAAAACGTGTCGCAGAGATTGCGGCCGAGATTTCAAAGGACTATGCAGGTAAAAACCCGCTTTTGGTTTCGGTGCTAAAGGGATCTTTCATTTTTATGGCAGACCTTGTCAGAATGCTTGACATTGAATGCGGTCTGGACTTTATGATTGTGTCAAGTTATCAAAATTCAACCCAATCTTCCGGTGAAGTGAGAATTATTAAAGATTTGGACACAAATATAGAGGGAAGACATGTTATAGTAGTTGAGGATATATTGGACAGTGGGATGACACTTGCCTCTTTGCTGGAGGTTTTTGAGACCCGCGACCCGGCATCCATAGCGGTTTGCACTTTGTTTGACAAGCCGGCAAGACACAAGGTGGAAATCAAGGTTGACTACACCGGCATGGAAGTTCCCGACGAGTTTATCGTCGGATACGGACTTGATTTTGCAGAAAAATACCGCAATATACCGGACATTTGCGTACTCAAGCCGGAGGTTTACGGCCAATAATTAAAAAACAATTTCGCGAAAGCGGAAAAGGAGTGACAGTAGAGTTTGAACAATAAGAAGAAGGGCAGAGGCATCGGAATAGGTGTGTACCTACTGATGTTTATGGTGATTGTAGGAACGGTGGCGGCGATAAGCGGAATGAATACCGAGCCCATGCTTTCCTATTCAGATGTTATTGAACTGTTCGAGGAGGAGCAGGTCGCAGCATTTTTGACCGATGGTACAGAGCTTACCATGATATTGCAAGATGAGAGTATTTTGGTGTACAGTCTCCCAAGTATACTGATGTTCAGAGAGGATTTGGGAGAGCTTATCGAGGCGCAACGTCAAGCTGGAATTATAACCGATTTTGACTATCGCATTACACAGGATTCGGTGTGGGGACTGCTTATGCCCTACATTATTTTGCTACTTATAATAGTTGCATTCTGGTTCTTTATAATGAACAAGCAAGATTCTGGCGGAAAGAGCGCAATGAACTTTGGCAAATCACGTGCCCGCCTTGCCACCGATGAGCACAAAAAGGTTACTTTTGGCGATGTCGCAGGCGCAGACGAAGAAAAGCGTGATCTTGAGGAGATTGTTGAGTTTCTGAAAGACCCGAGAAAGTTCACCGCATTGGGCGCGCGCATACCAAAAGGCGTGTTGCTTGTAGGCCCTCCGGGAACAGGTAAAACCTTGATCGCAAAAGCGGTTGCAGGTGAGGCAGGTGTGCCCTTTTTCTCAATTTCCGGCTCGGATTTTGTCGAGCTTTATGTCGGTGTCGGTGCCAGCCGTGTCCGTGACCTATTTAGCGATGCAAAGAAAAATGCACCGGCTATAGTCTTTATTGATGAAATAGATGCAGTGGGACGGCAGAGAGGCGCAGGTTTGGGCGGTGGACACGATGAGCGTGAGCAGACCCTAAACCAACTGCTTGTTGAGATGGACGGCTTTGGAAACAACGCCGGCGTCATCATTATTGCCGCAACCAACCGTGCAGATATACTTGACCCTGCACTGCTTCGCCCGGGACGATTTGACAGGCAGATCACCGTAAATTACCCCGATGTCAAGGGCAGAACAGAGATACTCAAAGTGCATGCACGTAAAAAGCCCTTTGACAAAAATGTCAGCTTTGAAGCGATAGCACGCAGTACGGTCGGCTTTACCGGTGCAGATCTTGAAAATCTGCTGAATGAATCGGCGCTTATCGCCGCTCGCCGCAATAGGCAGGAAATTGCGAGTGCAGATATAGATGAGGCATTTTTGAAGGTGCTCATGGGCAATGAGAAAAAGAGCCGTGTCGTCAGCGATGATGAAAAGCGCAAGACAGCTTATCATGAGGCGGGTCATGCCCTTGTCACACGTATGTTGCCCACCCAAGACCCAATACATCAGGTGACAATTATTCCGCGCGGTCAGGCGGGCGGATTTACCCTACACAGACCTAAAGATGACAAAATGTATCGATATAAAAAGCAAATGTTTGACAATATCGTCGTTTTGCTTGGCGGTCGTGTGGCAGAGGAAATTGTGCTTGACGATGTTTCAACAGGTGCGTCAAATGACATCAAGCGTGCAAGTGATATTGCCCGACAAATGGTGACCAAGTACGGTATGAGCGACAAGCTCGGCCCGATTAATTTCGGAAGCTCACAGGATGAGGTTTTCCTCGGCCGTGACTTTACAACATCAAAAAATATCTCGGACGGCACTGCAGCCCTTATTGACAGCGAGGTTAAGGCGCTTATCGATGAGGCATATGAGCGTTGCCATGCGCTTATCAAGGAAAATCTGCATGTGCTTGAGCGCATTACAGAGGCTCTTATTGAGCATGAAACACTTGATGAGCATCAGTTTGAGGCGGCATTTTTGGGCAATCCCATACCTGAGCGTACCGACCTTGACATCAGCAGAGCTCAATCGGACGAAACCAAGGGCGAAAAATCTGCCGAGGCGCAAGAGATCTCTGCACCCGAGCAGCAGCCCGGCGAGCAGGATGAAACACAGCAAGACAACAGTTAATTTAGATTTACAAAGCAGCGTGGTTGCCCCACGCTGCTTTCGATTAAAGTGATGGTATTTGAGATTATCGTCATGTTTTCGGTGCTTATTGTAGGGGCGACCTTTGGTCGTCCGTTGTCCTCGCTGTAGGGAGCGACGCCCTCGTCGCTCCGCAAACGATGGACGATAGTTTTTGGACGAAGGTTTGCGACTATGGAGCCGCCACGCGGCAAGAGCAGAGCCCTTGCCCTACAGACCCCAAAAACAGGGTGAACACCGCCAAACCCCTATACGCCTGCGGGCGAAAAATGTTCGGACTTATGCGCGCCACCTTAAGTAGATGCTATTTGAACTCATCGTCACCTGCCCACCCGATCACCAAAGGAGAAAAGCTATGTACAAAATACCTGAATCGGCTTTGCAAATTATACACGCTCTCAGCGACGCGGGATTTGAAGCCTGCGCCGTAGGTGGA
>CAYJAS010000034.1:0-16106 GCA_964367895.1 uncultured Oscillospiraceae bacterium
ATTTTCACAATTGCCTCCTTAATGACTATACATATATTATACAATGTTATCATTTAAATTAAAAGTTTCCCTTAGAAAAAATGAAAGAAAGTTAAAAGAAATATAGATATGCTATCAAATTAGATTTAATTGTTCATACATGAGTTTTTTAAAGCCACTGCAATGTATATTTGCAGTGGCTTTGCTGTTTCATACTTTCAAATCATTTCACTCAACATAATATTCAACAGTTTCTGTTGAATAAGTATTGTTATAATAATCGGTCAAAATGAAATAAATTAGCACATCGTAATCGCCGATATCTTCATAGCTGACCACTATGTCATCAGCGGGTACTGTGTAGGTGTCACCGTACAGATAAAAATCTTGGTAGTCGCCCTCATAAGTGTAATAATCGATTATCCAGTCAATTTCTGTACCCGATTCAAGTTTAAAAAGCCCTTTACCGGCCGGCGTGCCCGCCTCGGAATATTTGCGATATCCCTCTACATAACCGTCCGGATTTTGATAATCCCAACGCACAATTATCTCGATATACTCACCTTCCATATTCGCCGGGACATATCCATAAGTGTACCAATTTTCTATGTCGTACTGTTCCTCTTCCATGTAAAAAGGCACAGTATTGCCGTCAAAAGAAACCCATGTGTAATCATATTCGACCCTTAAATCTCCATCCTCGTCGAACTCATAAACATTGTCACTTCCCAGGTCAATATACCCCTCTCCGTCGTCAATCAAAACCTGTAGCTCTATTTTAGCTATTTCTTGCCACTGCTCATCGGTCAAGCTTAGGACATATTCATCGCCTTTTTCTTCAAGCATCAGCTCGTCGAGCAAGCCGCTGTCATACTGTTGTTCATACGAAAGCGCGGTTTCAGAATCAAACCACTCCTCTGTTGTGTAATCTTGCGCCAATTCATTGCCTGAACTTCTGCTCCACTGGGCTTGGCCACCACACATCGCACTTACAAACAGGTCAAAAAAATCGGTGTAATCATCTTCAACTCCCACATAGTGGAGAATTTCTTGCATATCGGAGTAATATGACGGGTAGTCATACGGAAAGTACATTGCCATTCCGTTTGCATCGTAGACATCATAGCTGCTGTTATAGTATTTCACTGCACTGTTTACCGCCGCTACAACCTGCTCGCCACCGTCAATTTCGGCTTTGTCAATATAATCGACGATGTCGATTTGCTCATAATCACCTTCGCCGAAGCTCTTTGCATCACTTCTCGCAATCGATAAATCCACATAGCGATTATTTTGTATCTCGAGTGCGGCATTTGAGAAGAAATCTGTCATCACTTCATATGTATATGGCATTTGCCTGAGTTCTATCAAAGACAGTGTTGCATTTGGGAAAAACATTTCGTCCTCACACGCTGTTATAAAATCATCTATGATTTTAGCCGATAAATCCAAAGTGGGGATAGACGGCGACTCGCTAAGTGTGGTCAGCCAGTCGGTGTAATGCCATCCGGTGCCGGGCTCAAGCTCTTGGGAAGCGAGCAAATAGTCGGCATAAGGCTCGAGCATAAGTGCCGTTTCCGCCGTGCCCATCAGGCAAGCGTCAAAGCCAACTATGTCAAACTTTACATCAGATTGAGCAAAAGCCTGAGAGAGTGATGCTAAAGTTAAGGTGGACTCGGGATAGTTTTCGTCCATACCGAAACCGCTGAAAGTACCGCCACCATGATTCCACAAAATCAAGCTGTAACGGTCAGCCGGAAACTCTGCTGCCGTATCATTTATGAAATATGACAGGGTTGCGGGGGAGGTCATGTCAAGCTGTCCCAACTCATCATCCAAAGAGATCAGCTCTCCGTCTTTCACCTGCCAATATTGGCAAGTATAGCTACTTATATCTTCATGATACCAGTATTGCGCTCCGCCGGTCATAAGGATTAAATTTACATTGTCACCTATATCGGCTTCAAGCATTTCGTAAATATCGTCGGTTGCAAATCCGCCTTCGGTTTCAAGGTCCGAACCGATAAAATATACCATGATGGTACTTACATCGGTGCCGTCACCCTTAATTGTTGTGTAATAATCCCTCAGCCCTTCAATTTGCAAATCTTTGCCGTAAGAACCGCTACCGTTGTATTCATCTCCACTCATATTGTCGCCATCGGTCGGAATGGAGTCTAATTCTTCATCGCTCTCTAAATCCTCATCATCGAGGAAGAAAATCACAGCTAAAAATACAATAACAATCGCTACCACCGCTTTAAAAATAGTGCCTAAGCATCCGCTTTTCTTTTTGCGATTGCGCTTTCTCTTTGTTTTTTCTTCATCATTGTTGTCGCTACTGTCAAGCGCCTCTCCGCATTCAGTACAGAAATTCGCCTGTTCCTCTTGATCTGCTCCGCAATTGGGACAATACATAAAAAACACCGCCTTAAAAGATATAATTGCTTGCAACGCACAGCACAAGCAATCATATCAAAATGCAAAGCATTTTGATATGATTCGCCGTCACTTTCGGTTGCCGCTCTTGCGGTGAGAAAGTGGGCATTTGTATAATAAACAAAACGTACAATCGCACTTCTCTATTTGCTTTTGCGTTTATTATAGCACAATTTAGCGACGAAGTCGTTGTGGCAAAGCCACGGCAAGCGAAGCTTGCAAATTGATGATTCAATGTTCTCGTCACGGTCAAAATCAATGATTTTGGGCACCGTAGAGGTTATTATAGCACAAAATTTGTTCTCTGTACAGCCCCGCTTGCCTATTTGTTTTCCTTTTCCATTTTAAGCAGATGCTCTTTCATATCAAGCCCACCTGCATATCCAACAAGTTTCCCCGATGCTCCGATTACCCTGTGGCATGGGACTAAAACATGCAAAGGGTTTTTGTTGTTCGCCATTCCGACAGCGCGGCTTGCCTTTTCATTTCCGACAGCTTTTGCGATTTCTTTATAAGTTCTCGTTTCACCATAAGGAATATCACAAAGTGCAGCCCAAACACTCTTTTGGAAATCTGTACCTTTTAATTTATACGGCACATCAAAATGCTTTCTCCTACCTTCAAAATACTCTAAAAGCTGACGGAATGCCTTGTCCGTGAGATCGGTTTTTGTGCCAAAATCAATTATGTTTTGATCAAGCATCTTTTTTTGCAAAATTATTCATTTTTTCATTTCCTTTCTATAAGCCGCAGGTGACATGCTTGCTCTTTCCTTAAAAAACTTATAAAATGCCGACAAACTTCCAAATCCTATTGAGTAGGCTATGTCTATCACTTCATTATTTGTACATTCTAAAAGGCGAAGTGCTTCTTTATATCGCAAATCGTTAATGTATCCACTTGGTGTCAAGCCATATTGCTCTTTAAAAACCTCTGTCATGCGTTTGCGTGAAAGCCCAAGTCTATCTATTTCGGCATTTAAAACTTCCACCTCACTAAACATATTATCAATTAAAGTTTTAAGTCTTTCAGCAATATCTTTCATCGGCTGATAACTGAGCAAATCACTTCGACATCTTTTGCAAGGGCGATAGCCTGCTTTTATTGCCTCATCGGCAGTTTTAAAAAAGTCTATATTCTCCGCTTTGGGCGCCTTGGATTTGCACGACGGTCTGCAATAAATTCCCGTCGATTTCACTGCGTAAAAAAACAGGTTATCATAACTTTCATCATTTGAAATTACAGCATCATACATTTCCGCAAAAGTTATGCTAAATTTATTTTCCATAAATGCACCTACTTTCTTCGCATAGATTTAGCAATCTCTTTTGTGACTTTGTCCACTTTCAATGACTCTCTGATTTTTTGCAAAGTCTTATTAAGGGTGAAATCATCTAAATTATTTTGCTTGAGATACGCCATAGTTTCAACGGGAAATCTTACATAGCACACCTGCAAACACCATGCAACCGCCATTTTAACATAATAATCTTCATGGGTAACGACATCGCAGATAAATAAAATATCGTCAATATACTGTTTTTCGACAAAGTGAAACAAAAGCATAACTACCGCAAATCGTATTTCATAACTTTCGCTTGATTGGTGATATCGCTGCAGGAAATTCCAAACCCGTTCTTTATGTAGCCGAACAATTTTAAGTTCATTGCAAAAACTATCGCACAACGACCAGTTTGTAATTTTCGGAACAAACAGGGATATCTGCTCAAGTATTACTTCAATATCATCATTCATATTGCCGATAATAAGCGCTTTTAGCATGGTTTCTTCAAAATAAATATCGTTAGCATTGTCGAGAAAATCTATCGGGTTGTCTTTGACAATTGCTTTGGCAATTTTTCTAATTTGAGGTATTCGCACGCCAATTAAATTGTCACAGCCGGGAATTAAAGAAGATGCAAATTGCTGATAATTTTCATCGCTCAGCGCAAATAGCTCACGCCTGATTTCGGTCTCTCTTTCGTACATTTATATCACCACCAATTTATTTTAATCTTTTTAAAAATAGTCTATATTTACAATTGCTTGCTTAGGAGTTTTCTTTTTGCTTTTCGGGTCATCGAGCTCAGGTATTGCCCCGCCTGCAATTGCCCACAAATAAACGCTTGCAGTAGTGCCATAAGGTGAGTACCTTTTGCGATATCGCTCAAACATTTCCCTGGTGACTTTTTTATGGCGATAAAGCATACGCAGTCCGCGATGAATTGCGAGATCTCCGAAGCTAAAAATATCTTCACGCTGCAATGTGCTTGCAAGTAGCATTTCCGCTGTCCATACACCTATGCCTTTTAATGTGCACAGCGTTTCTATTATTTGTGCATCAGTGAGAGTGTGCAGCTTCTCAAGATTGACTTCACCGCTACACACTTTCTCGGCAAAGTCTTTCATGTACTCTGCTTTTTTGAATGTTGTGCCGAAAGTCTGTATTTCTTCAACCGTGCGGCAGTTAACACTCTCAGCCGTAATGTCTGAAAGAGCGTCCTTCATTCGCCTAAACACCGTTTCTCTGGCCTGTCTTGATACTTGCTGCCCCAAAATCGCCCTAATAATCGCAGTGAATATATCCCCATCTATCGGCCGTTTTAGCATGCCGATTTTTTCAATTGCTTCACCTAAACGTTTATCTTTTTTCTTTAAATAACTTATTTCTTTTTCGCCATACTCAAAATACACAATTTCACCTCGCCTTTTCGACTATATTTTTATTATATAGGGTAATTGCAATTTTTTCTTCCTGTTTTTTCGCAAGTAATTTTTATTTTAGCTAATCTAAAATATCACACTTATGCCGATAAATGCGCCGAACAAAAAACCACCCTTTCGGGCGGTTTGAGGTTATTTTACCTTAAAAAATGCAAAACTGTCGAGCCGATTGCAATAAGTGCAATAATAACCATCGCCGCCGACGACACCTTATTACTCACAACCTCAGGTTGCTCTTTATCTTGCATATAGCTGGTGAGAAGTTCGGTCATATCCATCGCCGAAATACTGTTTATATTATCGATAGCAGCGTGTAAAAACATAAGTACATTACAGTTAGACCAAGTGTAAACATCCGAGCTTTCAGAGCACCGGTATCCGCCATGCAGATTGTCCTCAAGTGAGATGATATATTTAAGTATAGACAGCATTTCCGGGGTTGAAAACTTGACGCTTTTTGATTCAAAAAGTCCGAGCCCTGCCCAGATTTCTCCAAAATGACGGAAGGTGAAAATGGTGTTTTTCCTTATTCCGATCTCGGAAAAAAGTTCAAACCGATTTCCGCTTTGAATGCGTCTTTTAAGATAATTTACCGCACGGTCTATCTCACGGTAATACATAAACTTATCAAAGGCAGAAATTGCCATCAGAGCATAACCGGTCGCTGACATTGTTGAGTCACACTGTGATTTTATGGTCTCAAAATCCAATTCTTCAAAGTTTTCGGATAAGTCTTTTGCACGCTCTGAAAACTTAATATTTCCAAATCCACCGTCTGCATTTTGTCGATCTCGCAACCAGTCGGCGGCTCTCCTTGCCGAAACATTGATTTCATTGTCTGTGCTGTAGCTCTGTTTGCATAGAAAATAAAGTGCGAGCGCCGTTCTCACCGTTGTCGACATATCGCCTTTATAGTCGGCCCAACCACCATCATCATTTTGAGTTGTGAGCATATTGTCAACACAAAGGGCAAGTGCGTTTTCAACAAATCCCTTTTCCACTTCGGGTGCAAACAACTGGTAGTTTTGCAAATATTCGTTGAGTGCCAGCCCTATCCAAATCCAGTCAATATTTATCGAAGCATACCGCTGAGGATTTAGCAGCCAATATATTACCGCTTCGTTTATCAGCTGACGCTCATTATCACTAAGCTTGTCGGCAAAAAGTGAAACGCAATAAACAACCTCTGCGGTATTTTGTGCATTCGGTGAAATATCGCGCACCCAACTCCAGCCGAAGTTTTCCTTGTTTTGCGTATTAATCAACCATGAAATAGCCTTTTTAATTTCATTGTTATAAACCATTGCATTTCCCCCAAATATGGTTTTATATTACTCTCTGCTTATTGACTGAGCAAGGTTTTGCATGCGTTTGCAATGCCACTATCATAACTGTCAAAAACAAAATGCGAACGTAGATCATACGGCAGAGCGCCGACGGTAAATGCATTAAGCCCTATAAGCAGATCTTGCTTTTTAATACTAAGCAGTATTTTTAAAAACTCTTTGTCATCTTCCACTCTTTCCGAATCAAAAATTGCCACTGTTTTGCGGTAATCACTGCTTTGATAATCGGGCGAAGTGCCATTTTTGCAAGGAATCAACTTGTGCTTTACACCATACGCTTCGAGCACATCTGAAATGGCTTCAGCCATGTAAAATGCTCCACTATACTCCTCACGATCGTGCCAAATGAGTATTGCAACTTCATTTTTTTCCGATTGCAACACAATGCCGTTTGCACTGACAAAAGTTTGATAAGCTTGCCCAATCAACTGCCTCGAGCGTTTTAAATCCAAAGTTGCGCATTGCCTGTAATACATGCTAAGCACATACGATGCAAGCGTATTGCCTTCACTTATTTTTTTATGCAATGTTTCAACAGCCATTGGTTGTGGTTTTCGCTTTTTTAATTGTTCGCGCGCTTTATAAACTTCAAAGTTTGAAAAATCTTGATCGCTCGCCAACTGCTCAATATGTTCGGTGTCAACAGAATTTTCAAAAAGCCCCCAGTATCCGCTTAAAAATCGATTTCGAGTTGGCCCGCTCTCTCCTTTTCCCTCTTTGTGACGCTTGCTGTTGAGAATGTGCTCTATTGCTGCATCGGTATCCACAAAACACTCGTACGGGCGCAGAAATGGCGGAAGTGTTATCGGCCCTTTGGATATCGAAAAGGTAAACACATCACGCAATGGGTCAACAAGTGCCATGTTTAGAAATGACATCCATTCCTGTGCAACCCAACCGGTCGAAATATATTCGGGACGCGAAAAAAGCACCAATATACTCCGTGAGTGTTCAAGGGCGCTTTGTATTTCGAGCATGTAATTGGCAGTCCCGGTTTCTTTCAAAGTTCTGTTTGAAAAAAAACAGCCGAGATCTTCCTGCTCAAGTTCGTTATAAAGGCGCTCGGCGACCTTTCTGTCCTCTGTCAATCCTTGCTCTGTTGAATTTTTAAATGACAAAAAAAGATCATACTCGTAAGTCATTCAAATCACCCTTTAAAACATTTTACAGCGAGATATGCAGGCCTATGAAGCTCATGCACAGTTTTTGGCACCATATCCATGAGCTGTTTTGACGGGGTAGGTTCTGCAATTTGCGCCAGTTTGTACCCATTGTTTATCAGCGCATTGATGACCGTTTCCACCTTGTGATGATATTTTAGCACCGGTCTGCCCAGCCATGAAATATTGCGCTGCCCTTCTTCACCGTAATGGTCGGTGGCAAAGGCATATTCCTTTCCGTTTTCATCGGTGAGCCATTTTTGCGGATACTTGCTTGCGGTATACATCGGATGTTCTATTGAAAAAACAAATTTTCCGCCTTCATTGAGCAGATTTTTAACATCTGCAAAAACCTTTTCAAAATCTTCAACATAATGGAGTGTTAAACAGCTGACGACAACATCAAACTTCCCATCAAGCTTTGAAAGATGTTGCACGTCGTGCACAGCATAGGATATTCCCTCTCCACTGTTTTCGGCTATCGCCTTTTCAATCATGGCATGTGAAACATCTATACCCAAAACGCTACTTGCGCCGGCCTGTTTAACCTTGGCGACCATTGCGCCAAAGCCGCATCCGATGTCCAGCACGGTTTTACCCGAAAGATCGCCTAACAATTCGAGAATCATCGGTTGCTCGATCAGGTCATTGTAATTAAACTGTTTTCCACGAAGTTCAATGTAACTGTCGAAAAAGTTTTTATCGTCATATATCGCATTTTTGCTCATGAATTCTCCCCCTATTTAAAGTTATTTTTTATCATTATAAGTATATCAATTAAAGCAGAAAGTTTCAAGTGTTGTTCGAGCACAGCAATCCACTTTCTGACGTTGAGTTAATTATCTGAATAAAATCAAGTACATCAGCTCGGATCTACTGCCGACGACGAAGGAGTTTACCCTATTTCTGAAAGCTATCAGCTCGGAAATATCCTCCTGCTCTTTGCCTCTGTGGTATAGATGTGTTTCAATGTTAATTAGCATGCGCTCCATTTTTTCATCGAGGTTAGGTGAGCGGTCGGTGCACAGTTCATCTTGTGTCTCGGCTTTGCTCTCCGCCACGCCAAACGGCTTATTTAGTCGGTCAAATCGCCTTACAAACTGACGTATTGTCTCATTCTCACGCTGTTTATAGCCGAGCAAAGAGAGCAGATTTATCAGGTTTTTATAGACGATGTCGATATCTTTTGAGCTTAGCACCTTGCTTATATATCGCTTTTTCAAAAGCAGAGCAAGGGCGATAGCTCCACAGGCTAAAGTGGCGTAAATCGCTATCCAAACGGCGGTAGGTAGCTTGTTATTTTGCTCTGCGTTGGCATTGTCACTTTGCTCATTTTGAAGGTCATCTTCCTGTAAATCTTGCTCGAAATCCTCCTCCATTTGATCGAGTATTTCTTGGTCAACGAGATTTTCGTCAAGCTGATCACGATCCCCGACCTCCCTGTCGGGCTCTTCCCAGATATCCGGTGTTTGAGTTCCGCTAAGTACCGATGAATAATCGGGCGGAGTTGCGTCTACCATCATATACCCAACACCGGGCAGGTAAACCTCTATCCATGCGTGACTGTTATAATCGGTCACTTCAACAGCCTCACTGTCACTTACCTCATGCACTGCATAGCCGGTAACGTATCTGCAAGGAGTATCGCTTGCTCTGAGCAGGACATACATCGCCGAGGCAAAGGAGGTGCAATATCCCTCCTGCTGTTCAAAGAGAAAACTGTCCACAAAATCTTCACCGACTTGCTCGCCGGGTGTGGTGGTGTAGGTGTAATTTTCATAAAGATATTCGGAAATAACCGCCGCTCTGTAGGTATAAAGTTGAGCCGGGCTCAGCATATCCATTGAAAATGCATTTTCGCCAACTATATCGGTTATAGTTTTTTTGATTGAATCATCAAAACCGAGTGCAAGCTCGATTGTCCTGTCGGTTACACTTTCGGGCAACTGCCCAAGAGCCTGCTCAGGTATCGGTTCTGAAATTGCATAATCTGAATGATCTGCAAAATAAAAAAAATCTATATACGAAAAAGAGGGATATTTGTAATCGATCTCAAGCTTGATACCCTCTGCAAAATACTGATTACTATAGACTGTGTCGTACTGGTTTATTGAAAAAGATGTTGCTTCCGTCCCGCTTATCCCTTGGACATCATCGGGCATCGGCAAAATGCGTCCGGGATAATTTACAAACTCAATTTGGTAGCTAAGGTCATAGTATACCTCATGTCGAGCCAAATCTATAGGTGCAAAAGGCTCAAAAATCTCTTCTTCGCTTGTGTTTATAAATGAACTTCCCGTGTACTTACCGTAACTGTTGGTTTTTAAATAGATGGGATGCTCATTTTGCAAATTAAATCGCACTACTCCCGTTTGGACAAGGTCACCGCCGAGCTGTTCCTCTTGGGAATCAATGCTGAAAAAGCGTGCTGAAATGCGCTGCAGCGTTTCAAAGCTGTTGACCACCTTACCTGCCGTTAAATTGATATATTCAAAAAACTGCTCTGAGTGCAAATCGGTCGGCAGATGCATAACACCGAATGCTACAAGTGCAGTGGGTAACAGCACCAGTACAATATGTCGTGCTTGGGTCAAAATATATGATTTTTGCTCAATATTGTGCTTTTTTCGTTTGTAATGCCGTGCTCTGCCGTAGATATATAGCAAAACAGGCATTATTGCTAAAAAGGCATATTGAAAATCTATATCGTACAAAAAAAGGCTTGCTTGAAAATATACAATTACTATTAATATACAAAAGCCGGCGGTCAATTTTGAGTGACTTTTGAAGAAATAAATTGGCATAATTAGCAGAGAAACCGCAAGTGCGATCAGCTGAACTGCCACGAAATGATATATATTGTCAGCTTCAAGCAGAGCTCCGGCAAAATTATTGCTTAAAAACACTATCTGCTGATAAACCGAGAAAAAAAACATCTCAAAATCAAAAAATAAAATATAAATTAAAATAAAAAAAGCAATAATTATTACTGAAATAAAAAATGTTTTTTTATCTGCAGATAATATGCTGAAAAATATCCATGAAATTAAATTGAAAATAAAAAATAAAGAAAAATACTCGAAGGTTTCACCAATAATCACCGAGTAAATACCGTCAACAAGAAGGCTCACAAGCAATGCAAAGAGAGCACCGTCGACAGCTTTTGACATATAGTTTTTAATTTTTTTGTTTTTAAAAAAAGTTGTCAATTTAAAACCTCACAACTATACTGCATCAAATTGCATTTGTTCCTTGCTAATTTCGGAAAGCAAACTTTCATCTAAAACAACCGCTCTTATTCGCTCATCCGACCTCACAAGATTTTCAAAATCTGCTTTGTGTAGCGCAGCCTCTGCTACCAGAAAAAGCAGACTGCTTTCCGGCAGTAATTTTAAATAATCCATTTGTTTTTTTAAATCAAACTCAGAAATAATTATTGCACTCGGCAAATTAATTTCTTTAACTTTTTGAGCGATATCAAAAGAATTATTGTCAGGTTTAAGTGCTGTTAAATCATACAATAATTTTTCATTTTCAGTACGAAAATAGTTTTTATGTTTTCCATTAAAATTATGAAGCAAAAGAGTGCTTGCACCTTTTTCAATATAAAAATTTCTAATTGCAATAATACTTTCTGCAATAATTTCATAATTATTTTGGTCATATTTATCTACAAAAATGTTAAAGGTTGCACCGCTGTTATCTTCATGAAATTCACGCACGATGGCCTTGCGCACGACTGCCGATTTCTTGAAATTTATAAGTTTAATCGGATCGCCGGCGGCATATTCACGGTTGCCCACATACTCTCCGTAAAGCTCTTTTTTCGCAAAAAGCCCAACCGAACTAAATGACTTGTCACTGCCGATTTCATCAGGCAATTCAAGGGTTCTAACATATGGAAACACCGAGCAAACAAGATCATCTTGCTTCTGTGTTGTCGGAGGTAATGTGCGGCTAAGTAAAGAAAAAATACTGTTTACCACAATCCCTTGCACCGAGATTTGTTTAATTCCGATTTTATTTTGTTCAGACACTATTTTTACCGTATCAGCAATATTTTTTTCGATTATATTCTGCTTATTATCAGCAATTATTTTGCATGTAAAAAATCTGCTGTTTTTTATTTTTGCGGTTAAAATAACATCTGAATAACACTGAATAAAATTACTTGAAATGCTCTGAGATATTTTTATTCCGCCTGAAAATAAAATGAAATAAATAATGTCAATTAAAAAAATCGAAGTTAAAAAAAAGACACAAATCCACAAAATATAGTTTCCGTAATATAGCGCAAAAGACGCTAAAACGACTGTTAATAAAATAAAAGAAAACAATCTTGGCTGCGGGATATGCAGTCTCTTTTTACTGCGTTTTTCAGTTAATTTTTTCAAGCCTTTCCTCCATCATACCGATGTCTGTTTCACAATTTCAGATATCAGCTCTTGTGCTTGCAAATTCCCCTGTGCATCTCTAAGTTGAGATTTTAAAATCAAGCGATGGGCCAAAACAAATTGCGCCAGGTGTTTTACATCCTCCACAATTACATAGTCACGGCCAAGCAAAAATGCTCGGGCTTTTGCACATTTTAAAAGTACAAGCGACGCACGTGGTGAGCAACCCAAACTTATTTTCGGGTGATTTCTTGTTGCTGTTGTAATTTTAATTATATATTCCATTATTTTTTTATCTACATGTAGTTCAGCAACATTTTTTTGCATATTAATTATTTCTTCTTTATTTAATACGGGATTTATTTGCGGTAATTTTTCGACATTTTCAAATCTTGATAAAATCAACATTTCATTTTCAAAATCCGGGTAACCCATGGATATTTTCATGCTAAATCTGTCGAGTTGCGCCTCCGGAAGTGGCGAAGTGCCAACGCTTTCAATCGGGTTTTGGGTTGCAATGACAATAAAAGGATCCGGCACCTGCATCACCTCTCCGTCGACCGTGATTTTGCTCTCCTCCATTACCTCCAGCAATGCCGATTGTGTCTTTGATGAGGCACGATTTATCTCGTCCACCAACAGTAGATTGGTCATAACGGGTCCTTTTATATATCGTGAATTGCCTGTGTTTATGTCAAACATATTAAAACCCAAAATATCGCCGGGCAGGATATCCGGGGTGCACTGCACCCTTTTAAAATCAATATCGCACGCTTTGGCGACCGAGGAGGCAAGCAAGGTTTTTCCGACACCGGGCACATCTTCGATCAGCAAATGTCCTTTGGTCAGCACACATATCGCTGTCAAAAATGCCGGTGCCCCATCACCTGCGACGACCTTTGACAGCTCTTCAAATACTCTGTTCATAAAAATCCCCCATCCTCGAGCGAGGCCTTTCAATTTAAATATATATGATTAGCGTGTTTTTTCACGCTAAGCTACAGTAAAAGCATTAATTAGGCAAAAAATCACATTGCACAGGTTATAATTGTATCATATTTTTGTTTAATTTGCAACATCAATGATGTTTTACTATATTGCCTTGCGAGAATTTTCAGGACAAAAGGTGAAAAATGTATTGAAAAACTTTGCTTCATGAAGTATACTGTCTTCAAACGAAAGATATTTCAAAGGAAGCGGTTTATGAAGATTATAGTTATAGGTGCCGGAAAAGTCGGCTCTGCAATAGCGAGTAGCTTGTGTGATGAGGATCACGATGTCACGATTATCGACAAAAGAGAAGAACTTTTGGACGATTTGATGAATGAACACGACATTCAGGCTGTGTGTGGCAACGGCATTATTTGTGATATTTTATCCGAAGCAGAAGTCGCAAAGACCGATCTTGTTATCGCAACAACCGGCTCTGACGAGATAAATCTGCTCTGCTGTGTAACGGCGAGCAAAATGGGGGCAAAGCACAGCATCGCCAGGGTGCGTGACCCGAGTTATATGCGCCAAATACCGTTTATGCGCGCTCAACTCGGACTTTCCATGACGGTCAACCCGGAGTTTCAAGCGGCTCTTGAAATATCCAGGATGCTTCGCTTCCCTTCTGTCATTAATATTGAAAGCTACGCAAACAACAGGGTCGACTTGATTGAAATCAAGGTTGGCAAAGACAGCAAACTTTCTGATCTATCCCTTTCTCAACTCAATAAAACGCTTGGCCTAAAGGTTTTGGTTTGTGCTATCCACCGTGGAGATCAGGCCATTATCCCGAAGGGAAATGTCACTTTAAAAGATGGCGACAAAATTCATCTTACTGCTTCTCACGCCGATTTGAACAGCTTTTTCAGAAACTTGGGAATTATTAAAAATCCTATAAAAAATGTTATGATTGTCGGTGGCGGCAAAATTGCCCACTATCTTGCAAGTCAGCTGGGCGGTATTGGGATGAAAGTCAAAATCATTGAAAATAATGAGCAGACCTGCAACGAGCTTGCCGAAATGCTACCCAAGGCTACCATAATTCACGGCGATGGCACCAAGCAGGAAATATTGCTTGAGGAGGGCATTGAAACGACCGACGCCTGTGTTTCACTGACCGGTATTGACGAGGAAAATATGATAATCTCTTTGTATGCACAGAAAAAAAATGTGCGCAGAGTTATCACCAAAATTAACCGCAGTGCCCTTATCAGCCTTGCAAAAAGTATTGAATTTGACAACATCACCTCGCCAAAAGCGACGACCGTCAATGCCATTTTGCAGTATGTCAGAGGAAATCAAAACGCCGAGGGCAACAATATTAGAACTCTACATAAAATTATTGACGGCAAAGCCGAGGCTCTGGAGTTTTTCATGAGCAAAAAGACAAAGTGGATGGACATTCCGCTTAAGGATTTGCAAATTAGAGATGATGCAATCATCGCAGGCATTGTGCGTGCTAACTCAACTCTTATACCGGACGGTAATGATGTAATTAAGCTAAATGACAATGTCATTGTGGTTACCACAAACAGGCGAATTGATGATATTGACGATATTTTTAAATTGGTTTAAAAAGGGATTAGATGTATGAACTACGCCATAGTAACAAGAACTTTGGGCAAAATAATGCTAATTGTTGCGCTTTTGCTGATGATCCCGATGGCCGTTTCCTTTTATTTTGGTGAAGGACTTTTCCATGCTTATTTGATACCGATTGTAATTTTGGCCGTGCTTGCCCTTGCTATGAATTATTTCCCGAGTAAACGCACAAATCTTTACGCTCGTGAGGGATATGTTATCGTTGCACTCGGATGGATTATTCTTTCGGCTTTTGGCAGTATGCCGTTTATGTTGAGTGAGGCTATTCCATCTTTTGCCGACGCTTGGTTTGAGACGGTGTCGGGCTTTACCACCACGGGAAGCAGTATTTTGACCGAGATTGAGTCGTTACCCAAGAGTATTCTCTTTTGGCGGAGCTTTACCCACTGGATAGGCGGTATGGGTGTACTTGTTTTTGTACTTGCCGTTTTGCCCAGCGTTCAAGTTTCCGAAATGCACATCATGCGTGCCGAAGTGCCCGGCCCAAAAGTAAGCAAACTGGCAAGCAAAATGCGCTTTAGCGCTCGGCTACTTTATGGAATATATCTTGGCCTGACTATACTTGAAATCATAGCGCTCAGCATTGCCGGACAACCTCTTTTTGACAGCGCCGTCAATGCCTTTGCAACTGCCGGCACAGGTGGCTTTTCGGTGCTCAACACCAGCATTGGCGGGTATGACAGTGCGGCGGTAGAGTACATTATCAGCGTTTTCATGTTGCTTTTCGGAATTAATTTTAACCTGTTTTATTTTATACTGATACGCAAGTTTTCGCAGACATTTAAAAATGAGGAGCTCCGCTCATATTTGCTAATCGTGCTAATTGCGGTTTTGCTTATTTTTATAAATATCATACCCCTTTACGACAGCGCTGAGCCGGCTTTCAGAGATGCCCTTTTCCAAGTTTCTTCCATAATGACCACTACCGGCTTCGGCACTGCCGACTTTAACACATGGCCGTTTTTCTCACAGGCTATTTTGGTGTTTCTTATGTTTATCGGTGCTTGTGCCGGCTCAACCGGCGGTGGAATTAAAGTGTCAAGGGTGATTATTCTGGTCAAGCAGGCCTTTAAAGAGATTAAACGCACCCTTAATTCACGATTTGTGACGGTTGTCAAGCTGGACAATAAAGCCCTCTCCCCTGCCGTTTTGAGCGGTGTCGGCTCTTTCTTTATCGTTTACATGCTAATTTTAGCCACATCTATTTTACTTCTGACACTGGATGGATTTGACTTGACCACTACCACCACCGCAGTAATCGCATGCATCAACAATATCGGCCCGGGTTTAGGCGAGGTCGGCCCGGTCGGAAACTATTCCGGATTTAGCGATTTCGGGAAGTTTTTACTCAGCTTTAACATGCTTGCCGGAAGGCTGGAGCTATATCCAATGTTGCTTCTATTTTACCCTCGCACATGGCGAAAGGCATAAACCGGCATCCTGCATAAAATAATAAATATAAAAGCACTATC
>CAYJAS010000035.1:0-4577 GCA_964367895.1 uncultured Oscillospiraceae bacterium
GTTTTCGTTAGTCATCGGCTCTACTCGGTATTTGGTATTTGTAGGTTCACTCTTTGCAAAGCGAACATATGCCAAATTAGTGCCCACAAAAATCAAACCTCGCTCGGCCATATCGGACAGCCAGCACTCCATGGCGACAGCATCGTAAAAATCAAATTTCGGTCTTTTGTAGCAATATTTCATTTTATTTAGCCTCCCATGCTTTTGCATCGGCAACACATAGTTGCAGACGGTTTAGTTCATCTTGATACATCTTTCGCCCCTTGTCGGTCAGTTCGTAATACCGCTTTCTACCCTCAGTTCTGGTGGGGGTTATGACCTTTTCCTCCTCAAAGCGCCCTAAAATCGTATAAAGTGTTGCAGGGCCGAGTTTGACTCGCCCTTTTGTCAGTTGCTCTACAGCGCTTGTGATTTCAGAGCCACTGCATTCTCCCGTGAGAAAGGCCATCAGCGTGTAAAACATACTCTCGCTGACAATTTCAATTCTTTTATTGCCCATTTTTAGATCTCCTATTATCGAGGATTGATATTGCATAATCAGATTGTAACATCGAGGGTCGATATTGTCAAGAAAATTCTTTGAGAGTGATATAGGCGAGCAGTTCATCCCGTATAAAGAAAGGGTGTTTGTATTGACAAAAGCGTGCTATATTGATAAAATTGACTTAATAAATTTTATGGGAGATGACTTTATGTTTTGTCCGAGATGCGGAAATCAGAACTGTGTAGAAGTGCGAGAGGTACACACCCAAAACGGTGATTTTAGCGCCGGCAAAGGGTGCTGTGGATATCTTATTTTTGGCCCTATCGGTATTTTGTGCGGACTTTGCGGCAGAAAAAAGGAGACGCACGAGAATATCTATCTGCAGTGTAACAGTTGCGGGCTGAGGTTTACAAACTGAGCGGCCACCCTTTCTGGTATCGTCTGATGCGAACCGGGGCCGTTTTGGGTTGCCATCAGATGCCGGAGCGCAGTTTTTTTTGGCGTGATTATCAGCTTCCGGTGTGCGCTCGGTGCACCGGAGTGTTTATTTCGGCGCCGATTGCGCTTGTTCTGTTTTTTATTCACAGGATAAGCATTGCCCTTGCCATTGCGCTGAGTTTTATAATGTTTGTCGATTGGGCTATTCAGAGAATAGGTATACTTGAGTCGACAAATACACGCAGATTAATCACCGGCCTTTTGGGCGGATACGGATATATGACCTTGCATTTTTATCTGTATGCATTTATTATTGATTTGATTTTTGGATAATAGAAAAAGCCGATGTGAAACCACATCGGCTTTTTTATATTTTTATCTATTTTAAATTATAAATTTTGCTGTACTTTTCGGTTAGATAGTTTATATAGAAATCGGCATCAAACGGTGCGCCACAGCAGTTTTCAATAACCTCGGGCGGTGTGAGCACGGTTCCGTGCTTGTAGATGCGCTCTGTCAGCCATGCTATCACAGGTGCGGTGTCTCCTTTTGAAATCAGACCGTCCAAATCGAGGTCTTTTTTCATACTCTCGGTGATTTGCGCGGCATAGGCACTGCCTATAGAATAACTGGGGAAATATCCAAACATACCGCCCGCCCAGTGCACATCTTGAAGCAGGCCGTGCTCGTCATCGGGCACATCTACACCGAGATATTCTTTGTAAAGTTGGTTCCAAACTGTCGGCAAATCGGCCACCGAAAGCTCGCCCGACATTATACGCTTTTCAATCTCATAGCGCACCATAATGTGCATCGAATAGGTCAGCTCGTCGGCCTCTATGCGAATTAAGCTGGGTTTTGCCTCGTTGACGGCCAGATAAAACTCATGCGCCGTGACATCTTGCATTTGCTCGGGGAAAAGCTCCTTGATTTTCGGGAAGACAAAATTGCAAAACTGCTCTGAGCGACCGACGACATTCTCCCAAAACCTCGATTGCGACTCGTGTATGCCCATACTGGTGCCGTTTGCAAGTACCGAATCGGTCAAATCATCGCCGATGTTCAGCTCGTAAAGCCCGTGCCCGCCCTCATGCACAACGCTGTAAAAACTGCTCGCTATGCTGTCAGTGTAATAATGGGTGGTGATGCGCACATCAAACTTTGAAAACTCGGTAGTGAAGGGATGCTCTGTTTCGGCTATGGCGCAATGATTTCTGTCCATACACAGCACGTCCATCAGATAATTGGACAGCTCACGCTGCTTGTCTATCGGAAAATTGCGTGACAGAAAATCTGTACGGGGTGAAGCGGCCTGCCCGATTTTTGCGATAAGGGGCACAAGTGCGGTGCGCAGTTTTTTGAAGTATTCATCAAGCACCTCGGTGGTCAGGCCACGCTCATAATCGTCCAGCATAGTGTTGTAGATATTTTGTTCATCGGGGCGGACATATTTGGCAAAGCGCCTTTTGGCATCAATCAGTTTTTCCAAATACGGACTGAACAGTGCATAATTGCTTTCGCCCTTTGCCTGTTGCCAAATCTGCTGTGATTTGTTGGTCAGCACTTGATAATCGACAAACTCCTGCATCGGGATTTTTTCCATCTTTTCAAGACTTCTTGAAATTTCCTCTACCTCTCGTGCCGTCTGCCTATCAAGCTCGCTCTTGTGCTCACTCAGCACTTTAAGAAGCTCTGAAAGCTCCTGCGAGGTTTCCAGTTTGTAGACCTCCTCGGACAATATGCCCAAAGTTTTGCCAAGATTTTCGCCTGCCCCTTTGGGCATACAGGTTTCGGCATCGTAAAACAGCATGCCCATTGCATGATTGTAGGCTTTTGTTTTAAGCTGATGCGCTTTAAAGCTTGAAATCGCCGCTTGAAGTTCCATTTTTAAGTAGCCCCTTTCAAAATAAATATGGTCTAATTTTACATCACCACGGTAAAAAAGTCAAAAACAATAATTTTATCCTAACATTGTGCATTTTGCCCTTGCTTTTGTTGACACGATGTGAAAATTGTTATATTATTATAGTATTGAAAAATATTTTACTTTGGAGGGTTATAATTATGAGCGAAGAACTCAAATTGGAAAACGAGGGTTTAAAACTTGAAAATGCCGAGGCTCCTGCACTAACGCTGTCACTTGACCCTGCGGCAGAGGCCGCACAAACCGAGTCAGCGGCTGTTGAACCTGTCAAGCTTGATGAAAGCTCACTCAGCGAAGCCGAAAAGAAAATGGTTGCCGATTTTGCTGAGCAAATCGACGTAACCGACAGCACCGTTATTTTGCAATACGGTTCTGCCGCACAGAAAAAACTTGCCAGCTTTTCGGAAAATGCGCTAGGCAATGTTCGCACAAAAGATTTGGGCGAAACCGGCCAGATGATCACCGATTTGGTCACCGAGCTCAAGGGCTTTGACACAGACGAGGACGAGGGTGGAATTTTCGGCTTTTTCAAAAAAGCGGCAAACAAAATCTCCTCGCTTAAAACAAAATATGATAAGGCAGAGGTAAATGTCGATAAAATCAGCGGTATGCTTGAAAATCATCAGGTTCAGCTGCTTAAAGACATTGCCATGCTCGACCAACTTTATGAGCGCAATTTGCTCAATTTTAAAGAGATTACCATGTACATTTTGGCAGGTAAGCGCAAACTTGAGCAGGTGCGTGGCGAAACTCTGCCCGCTTTGGTGGAAAAGGCAAAACAAACCGGTCTGCCTGAGGACAGCCAAAAGGCAAACGACATGGCACAATTCTGCGACCGATTTGAGAAAAAACTGCACGACCTTGAGCTTACACGCATGATTTCACTGCAAATGGCACCGCAAATCAGACTTGTTCAAAACAATGACACTCTAATGGCGGAAAAAATCCAGTCGACACTGACAAATACAATTCCGCTGTGGAAAAGCCAGATGGTTCTCGCACTTGGCCTTCAACATTCGCTACAGGCGATGGAAGCACAGCGTGAAGTCACCAATATGACAAATGAACTGCTTCGCAAGAATGCAGAAAAGCTCAAAATGGCAACTATTGAAACGGCCAAGGAAAGTGAGCGTGGCGTTGTCGACATCGAAACACTGCAAAACACCAACCGTATGCTCATTGAAACACTTGACGAGGTCAGCAAAATCCAAGATGAAGGACGCACAAAACGTCGTGCAGCCGAGCAGGAACTCGGAAGAATTGAGGGTGAACTGAAGCAAAAGCTTCTTGATGTAAGGTAAGGATAAGATGAAGATACACGAGTCGGGCGAAAATTATCTTGAAACAATATTAATGCTCAAACGCAAGCATGGCGCTGTTCGTGCTGTCGATGTGGCGACCGAGCTCGGATTTTCCAAGGCAAGCGTCAGCATTGCACTGAAAAACTTTCGTGAGCACGGCTATGTAACGGTTGACAAGGGGGGCGATCTCTCTTTGACCGAAAAGGGCCTCAAACTTGCTGAAATTATGCTTGAACGGCATGAAACGCTGACAAGTTTCTTGGTTTCGCTCGGTGTCAGCCCTGCTGTTGCCGCTATAGACGCTTGCAAAATTGAGCACGATATAAGCGATGAAACCTTTGAGTGCATCAAACGCCATCTCGCTTAATACTATGATTTTTAAGCCACTGCAATTTAATTGTAGTGGCTTAAAATTTATCTTTTACTTTTT
>CAYJAS010000035.1:4677-14523 GCA_964367895.1 uncultured Oscillospiraceae bacterium
AATGGCTTTTCTGAGTGATATTGAAATTGCACAACAATCTACCATGCAACCCATCTGGGAGGTTGCTAAATCTTTGGGGCTCACAAATGATGATTTTGACCTTTACGGCAATTATAAGGCCAAGGTCGATATCACCTCGGTTGCCCATCTTCCGCGCCGTGGCAAGCTGATTTTGGTAACTGCCATCAGCCCGACCCCTGCCGGCGAGGGTAAAACCACCATCAGCGTCGGCCTTGCCGACTCGCTTAGCGCTATCGGAAAGCGCACCGTGCTCTGCCTGCGTGAGCCTTCGCTCGGCCCTGTTTTTGGGGTTAAAGGCGGTGCTGCCGGCGGTGGATATGCCCAAGTGGTGCCCATGGAGGACATTAACCTTCATTTCACCGGCGATTTCCACGCCATAAGTGCGGCAAACAATCTACTTGCCGCCATGCTTGACAATCATATTAAACAGGGCAATGCCCTTGATATAGATCCGCGCAAGGTCGCTTGGCGACGTGTTGTGGACATGAATGACCGCCAGCTTCGTGACATCTTGAGCGGTTTGGGCGGACG
This sequence comes from uncultured Oscillospiraceae bacterium, assembly GCA_964367895.1. Classification (GTDB taxonomy): domain Bacteria; phylum Bacillota; class Clostridia; order Oscillospirales; family Butyricicoccaceae; genus CAYJAS01. Next base: position 5,230 of record CAYJAS010000035.1, read on the forward strand.
TGCAAACGGTATGCCCAGAGAGGACGGTTTTGACATTACCGTCGCCTCCGAGATAATGGCTACCCTTTGCCTGGCAAGCGGTCTTTCCGACCTTAAAGAGCGTCTGTCACGCATGGTGGTTGCATATACATTTTCCGACAAGCCGGTTACAGCAAGCGATTTGAAGGCGCACGGCGCCATGGCGGCGCTGCTCAAGCACGCCATTAAGCCAAATCTTGTACAGACATTGGAGCACACGCCGGCCTTTATTCACGGCGGTCCGTTTGCCAATATAGCTCACGGATGCAACTCGCTCATGGCGACCGACACCGCCCTGAAATTGGGCGATTATGTCGTAACCGAGGCCGGTTTTGGTGCCGATTTGGGTGCCGAAAAGTTTATCGATATCAAGTGCCGCACCGGAGAACTCACTCCCGATGCAGTCGTAATCGTCGCTACAATTAGAGCGCTAAAACATCACGGCGGTGTGGCAAAAGCCGAGCTTAACACCGAAAGCTTAGATGCTCTGCGTGCCGGTATGCCCAACTTGCTTCGCCATGCCGAAAATATAAAAACCGTCTTTGGCCTAAACTGCGTTGTCGCTATAAATGCCTTCCCGAGCGACACTGAAAATGAACATAAACTGCTCATTGAGTTGTGCGCACAGCACGGGATAGATGCAGTTTTAACAGAGGTTTTTGCAAAAGGAAGCGAGGGCGGGGTGCAGCTTGCCCAAAAAGTTGTACAGCTGAGCGAGATGCCCTCTGATTTTTCTCTTTGCTATGAGTGCGGCACAAGCATAGAGGACAAGGTTCGCACCATTGCCAAGCGCATTTATCGTGCACGCACGGTGCACTTTATGCCTGCCGCAAAAAAACAGGCGGCGCAATTTGCCGAAATGGGCTATGGCGACCTGCCTGTCTGCGTTGCCAAGACACAGTATTCCTTTACCGACAATCCCACTTTGCTCGGTGCACCCGAACTTTTTGACATGACGGTCAGAGGTCTTCGCCTTTCGGCCGGTGCCGGGTTTATCACCGTGTTGACCGGCGATATAATGACCATGCCCGGTCTGCCCAAGGTGCCCGCCGCAGAGAGCATCGACATAGACGAAAACGGCAAGATTTCGGGGCTGTTTTAGGGTCAAACTTATTTGAAATAGGGAGAATCGTTGTGATGGATTTGAACAATATTGCTTACTGCGGTATCGACTGCAATACGTGTAAAAACTACAAGCAAAACGCCAACTGTCAAGGCTGTCGAGTTGATGAAACTTTGCTAAGCGACTGCTTCACAATCGGCTGTTGCAGAGAAAAAAACATTGACTTTTGCAGCCAATGCGCCACCTTCCCCTGCACAGAGATGAAGGAATTTTACGACAGCGCCCCACACAGGAAAAAGGGTTTTGAAAATCTTAAAAGCTTATAATCGATATGATTAGCACAAAAAAGTGGCACTATCCTGTGATAGTGCCACTTTTAATTGAGTTTTTACTTAATATCAAGTTGTTCTTTGGGCAGTGGTTTTGCAAAGTGATAGCCTTGCGAGTTGTTTATGCCGTAATCGACAACAATATTCTGTATTTGCTCATTTTCAACAAACTCGGCTGTGGTCTGTGAGCCTATCAGATTTGCCATATATTTTATAGATTTTAAAATTGTTCGGCTGTCCTCACTTGTTTCAAGGGATTTGATAATGTCGCCGTCTATCTTTATTATGGCAGGTTTTAGCGAAATAATCGAGGTATAGGTTGCGTATCCTACACCAAAATCGTCTACCGCTATTTTACACCCAACCTCTCTGATTTGCTCTAAAAACTCAAAAAGTATATCATTTTTGTTGTAGTTTTCGGTTTCAACAAACTCTACAACCACATTTTCCGGATGGGGATGAGCTTTAAGCTTGTCTATAAACCACGGCCTAAAATCGTCCGACAAAACGTCGTGTAGCGAGACATTTAAGCTCAATATACTGCTTTTTCCCTCAAAATCCTTCAGAGCTTTATTTATAAGTGCTTTGCTAAGCGGCAGATACATTTTCAGCTCTTTTGATTGCTCCAAAAACATTCCCGGTGGGCAAACCTTGCCTTCTTTATCGTATACCCTCATCAGCGCTTCATATTTTGTGATTTGCTTGGTTTCATTGTTATAAACGCCCTGATAAAACGGAACAATTTTGTCATTTTCCATAGCATAGGTCAAAAGCTCTAAAATCTCAACATTTTCCTCTTGCTTTTGGAGCAAGCGTTCTTTCTCATCTCCGGCAATGATAAAATTGTTTTGCTTATCTTTGTTTAAATAAAATGCGCTGAGTGCTCTGTCAATCAAATCATTTCCGCGTGCTACCGCAAATCTTGAAATGCCGCTTAGTCCGGTCTGCTGAGCGCGGATTAGCTCATATTGCTCATGATTTACCTTCATGAGGTTGAAAAAATCCTCATCGCTCATATCTGCATTTGCCACTGCCATAAAGGTTTTATAGGTGTGAATATACACATGAACAAGATGGTCAATGCCCATCATTTTATAAGCTTGATTGCCCATTGCTAAAATCTCTGCACTTGTCCTGTTATAGCGCTGTTCACCGAAGGTAGCAATCATCATATCGGCGTTGATTACCTCGGTCATGCAAATTTTATTGAAATTCATCACCTTGTTGTCTATAAGAAACTGCTCATAGCTCAAGATGTTAAATCTGCTGTCAATAAGCTTTTGGGTGGTGCTGTTGTTTTCACTCATGCCTTCACCTCATAATAGTTATAAGTTTTTGCTATACTTACTCTAAGTTTCATTCTATCACTTATCGATCTACAATACAAGCCCAATTGTAATTTTATTGCTTTGTAAAAAAAGCACCGCCCACCCCTTAAAGGGATGGGCGGTTTACCTGTTTAGCTTAGGGAAGCTGAGTGTAGGTTGTGATATCCTGTCCGTCTACTTCGACAAACATCACTGTGATATTGTCGTCGCCGTCGGCTATCATGACTGCGCTGTCTGCGCCCGCCTCAGAGATTGCCACATATTCTGTAGCCGTTACCTCAAGGCTGTCATCGCTTGTGTCTGCCGCTGTGCCATTATCATCAAAGTCAACATATACGATCTCGGTATCCGAGGTGATGTTGAAGATGCCGCTTGCGGTTTGAACAAGTGTGTCGCTTGCGCCGGTGATTTCAATCAGCTTAGCTGTCGTTGCGACCGGTGTTGCCACGCCGTCTTTAACGGTGTACTCAATGATAAGTCCCTCAAGTGCATCGCCCTGTGCGAACACGCTGTCATCAAGTGTCAAGGTGATTTCGGTGCCGTCTGTTGCGGTACCGTCTGCCATCAGAACTACATCGTTTTCATCGTTGAGTGACGAGTAGACATTTGATGTCATTATAGCGTACTCGGAATCCGAGGTGCCGCCGTTTATGCTGTTTACAATCAAGGTGCCAAACAGCATGGTTTTAATGCCGTTGTCGCTTGTTTGTGCCCATGTGTTGTTTGCCGTTGCAAGACCGGCTTGGTCTGCGGTCAGCTCACTCGCTTTGAGCACTTCGTACTCTGCGGTTGCGCCTGTGCCTGTTTTGACAAAGAAGAAGCTGTCGCCGTTTGTAAGCATCGAACCGTAGATGCCCTTGTCGTAGTCAAAGCTCATTGCAACTGCGTTGTCTGCTTCGCCTTCAAATGTGACGCCTGTGGTGCTTGTGAAGTTAGCTCTTGAAAGAAGCTCAATCATACCGTCCTCGTCAACGCTGAACTCATAGATGCCGTCGATTTCCGGGGCATTTGTCCATGCGCCTGCATTGATTACCACATCTGCGTTGTCAATCTTGGCTACTTCGTAGACCTTGATGTCGCCGTTTGCCTGCAGAACCTTTACATAGGCGCTGTCGCCTGTTGCGAACGGGTCAGAGGGTGTGGAAACATCTGTTGCGATTACCATTGCATAGTTCTCGCCGAGTTTATCCTCGTTTTCGGTGTAAGTGCTGACCGATACGATAAATCCGTTGTCTTCGTAAACATTAAGTGTTGCGCCGATAGCCAGTGCGGTGGTGTCATAACGCTCGTCGCTAAGCTCATAGCTTTGCTCGCCGATGGTGTAAACTCCGCTTGCTATTTTGGTGACCTTGCCGACCGAAGCGTTGAGCACTTCAATATCGGTTTTGTCGGTTTGGGGGTTGTGGGTTACCTTTACAATACTGTCCTCTTTGACATTGCCGATGAAGTTTACATCTTCAAAGTCGTAGGCATTGTTAGCGGTGGTGTGAACGGTCAGAGTTTCGCCCTTCTCGCTCATTGAGATGACCTGTCCGTACTGCGATGCCACAGTGTAAACAAAATCTGCTACGCCGTCGTCATTGCTGTCGATTGCGTTGACCTCAAAGGTCAGATTGTCGCCTGCCAGTGCCTGCAGTGCCGCCAGTGACGAAGCCGCCAAATCTGTGCCGCCTGCATTGTTTGTGAATATTGTTTGGCCATCGGTTTCAAAGGTTTGCTCGCCGACGGTGATTTCGGTGCCGTCTACTTCTACATCGATCATCATTGCCTGCTCGGCTTGACTTTCGTTTGTATTTGCTACGCCGTAAACCTCGCCCGAGCTGTTGTTTTTGTAAACTTCAAGCTCAAGGCCCAAATACTGTGCGTCTACATCTGCGCTCAGCGTTTGACCGCTTGCAAAGCGAACTTTGCCTTCAGATGTTTCGTTACCGCCGTCTATTGCCATATGCTCGTTGGCAAGTGCAACATCGGTTGTGGTTTCAAGATTGAAGAAGCGTTGCCCGACCGTTTTAGCGTTTTGGTCGTTCATTGCGCTGTAATCTATCCAGTCGCCCAAATACAGTGCCATTTTAACATCTTCAATAGCGGTTGCGAACATAACTGCCGCCCATTGGCGCTGTGCCGGTGCAACTATCGAGAAGTTATAATCCTCAAGCAGTCCTGCGGTTGATGCGTCTTTAACGACATTGTCGTCCCAGTTTGCTCCGCCGTATCCTTGCTTGTCGCTGTCATAATCGGCGGCGGTCAAAAGCATTTTTGCCAGCTCTGTGCCGGTTACCGGTGCCAGCGGATCAAAGATGTTGTTTCCGCGTCCGCCGACAATGTTCATGCTGTAAGCATAGTTGACATAGCCCGCATACCAGTCTGTCGACTCGACATCCGAGAAGATGTCCATCGCTGAAAATGCGCCTGCGTCGGTCTCGCCTCTGTTCATCAAAACATACACCATCTTAGCGGCCTCTGCCCTTGTGATGGTCAGCTCGGGATTGAACTCGCCCTTGTCGTTTCCGCCTAAGACATCGAGTGCCGCCAGCAACTCGACCGAGCGAATCGCTTCGGGGTTGATGTCATTGTGGTCTACGAACGCGGCATTGCTTGCCAGTGACAGCGCCATCGCCGAAGCGAGCGTTGTCGAGAGAACTTTTTTGAAAGTGCTCATGTTTGTTTTCCTCCTTGGTTTGCGTGGCGAGCTTTTTGCTTCGCCGTGGTTTTCAGTGTGGGTTTCTGTTCCCTACGATTGCTATGATAAACCATACGGAGGATTAATTCAAGTCATTTTGTGTTTCAGTAATATTACCCGTTTGTTACTCGCGCGCATGTGTATTTAAGGTATATATAGGGAAAATTGTGACATTTATGTATATTTTTTCATGAATTAAAGTGTGAAAAACGGAAATGCTAAAAATGGGTGAAAACACTGAAATCACTCGCCCCAAGACAGATTTGCAACATTGCTTTTTTTGTAGATAGCGGCATAGCTATGGTTGCTCTCATCTATCTGCACGAGCTCCTCGATTTGATCGCCTTGAAAGTGTGGGCGGTGTAAAACCGTGTCCAATCCGTTTATTAAATCCTCTGACTGTGAAAACTCATAAACCACCTCGCCGTGGTACAAAAGCTGTCCATCTTGAAAGATAAAAATATTGGGAACGGTGTGAAGCGGAGAGAACATGGAGTGATTGAGCCCGTCCTCGGCGTACAGTCCTGCCAGCTGTTCAAGCTTCGCTCTGCTTGCCGAATTCGCCGTCATTATGGCGGTTTTTCCGCTTTTCGGGTCGTGCAGCACAGTTGTGTTCTCGTTGTCAATTTGATTTAGCGTCGCCACCGAATTGCCGTGAAAGCTAAGCGGAACGACGGCCTGCTCAATCGGCAAATATTGCCCATTTTGGTCGGCCTCCGCATCAAAAAGCATGAACATTCGGCCGAAAGGGTCGTCATCAATTTCGAAAATCAGCATCCAGTAATCGCCCATTCTATTGTCAAACCCGACCGCCAATCTCTTATCGTCGTGGCCGGTGTATCTGTCGCTAAGGCGAAAAGGGGCGATATAAGTGTACCCGGGCAGGGCGCCCTCATCGGCATATTTTCTTATTTCAAGCGGAGCATATCCGTCTGTTTGGTAGGCTATTCCCATTGCAGCTTCGGCGTCTTTTGTATCGAGCATATGCTGTAGTGTGGCCTTGGCCTTTTCCATCTCTTTTTTATGGGGCAGGAGGGCGTTGCGAAAAACCTCAGGTCCACCCGATAAGTGGTCGGGGAAAAGGTACAGCTCGACCTGCGCCCGGCTGTCGCCAAAACTGTAATCGGTGTCAAAATATACACCGTTGTTTTGGAAAAGCAGGTTTATATTAAGCCCCTCGGCGTGAGAGCGGTCACCCGATATGTCATGCAAAATGACTTGTACATGACCGGTTTGAGCGGCGAGCGAGATCATGGCATAGCTTAAAAAAGCGATTGCCGAAAGCAAAACTGCGCCAAAAATAATTAGTGTTTTCTTCATATTTTTCACCTCGTTGTGTGGGATAAGATTTTATTATCAGTCGGCATGTCTGGCGGATACTATATCATCTCTGAAAAGTGAAATTGTGCAAACTCTACTCGTCACTCAATTTTTCTATTGCGCTGATTATTCTGTCGCTTTTGTAATTGAACACCTGCTTGATATAATCGGTAAGTGAAATGCCCTGCTGCTCAAGCTGCTCTACCCCACTTTCACCGACAATCAGACCGTGTGACAGCAGTACGGCACGCCCGATAAAATGTTCTATTTCGCTTACCAGATGGGTTGACAGCAGTAGCGTTTCATGGGGCTCAATTATGCCCGAAAGAAGCTTGTAAAAATCCTCTCGATTGAGCAAATCGTTGCCGGAAAATGGTTCGTCCATCAGTATATAATCAGCCCCTTGGCTGAGCGCCATAATTACCTCAAATTGGTTTTTTTGCCCGGTCGACATGGCATGAAGCTCTTTGTGCTTAGGCAATTTAAAAAACTCGATCAAGGTATCAAAACGCTTTTGAGAAAACCTTTCAAAATGGTCTTTGTAAAAGTCCATATGCCCTTTTGCGGTCAGGTTTGGAAAAAAGCTGTGCTCCGCGGTTGCAAAAGAAATTGCGGCGATGTTTTTGTGGCTTATTGGCTGACCGTCCAGCGTAATTTCTCCCGAATAACGGAGCAGATTTAAAATGCATTTTAAAAGGGTGGTTTTTCCTGCACCGTTTTCGCCAAATAATCCGACAATTTCACCGCGTGGCAGATTTAGAGATACATTGTGTAAAGCGGTTTTAGTCAAATATTTTTTTGTAATATTTTTAATTTCAATCATAATTTACCTCCGAAATCGATAATAAAAATAAGAATTTAAATTGAGTTACAACGGCACATATCCGGTATAAAGTTCCAAAAAATAATTGTAATTTAAACACACGCAAATAGCAATTATAATCACTGTCGCTAAAATATAAAGGGACGGAACGGTGAGCAAACGGCGTGTGTATTCTCCCTTTTGCGGCAGTCTGCGCATGGTGTAAACGCTTTTGCTTCCTTTATAGTGTGCGTTGCGCCAGCCGATAAAAATTATGAGGAAGGCTACCACTGAATAGGCCAAGGGGATAGCATATTGGGAGATAAAAATATCTCCCACAAGTTCTTCAAACGCCGGAGGCGTAATGCTTTGAGAGCCGACATAAGTCTTTTCAAGCTGATTTTTATAGAATATAAACTCCATCAAAATTATAAGCCTTGCCTGCCGATATGCCTCTAAAATCAGTAGCGAAATAAAAATGCAAATTATAACATTTGCTTTAATCCCATAGGCACTTGACACAATCGGCGTATGATTTTCAAAAAAATATTTAATTTTATTAATCATATTGCCCTCCTTTTTCCCTATTGAAATAAATTATGCAAAAGGTCAAAATAAAATAGAAAACAATTGTGCTAATATAGAAAAAATCAGTGGTATTAAAACTGTTATTTGTACTTAAAATATATGCAGCAAAAAAAACCGAAAGAAAAGCTGCCGCACTCTTTTTTCCTACTCTTAAATGTTGTGATGCGGTGGCAAACATCGCACCGCAAAAGATGCAAAACGCAAAGTTTGTCAGCACAGCAAGAGGATTATTAAAAGGCAAAAACATGTAGTAATAGCTCGATTGTGAAAGCATCAGCGTTATATCAAAATTGCCGAAAATACCGCCGGTTTGGTAATTTACAAATGCGTCACTTGCAATTAAAATCCCGGCTTGCACCGCCCAAAAAATCAGCACTACCATCGCCCCGTAAATCGACCAAATTGCAAAAACTGTATTTTTTGACACCTGTAGTCTTTCTATCGTTGCTCGGACAAATCCCCCTTTATTTTGTGAGCCAAAAGCTGCAAGGTGGGCGGATATAAAAAAGAAAGCGACGGCTCCGACAAATGCCATTGGAATGGGATCAACTGCTAAAATACCCTCTGTTTGCATTAAATCGGAAAGTCTTACGACATATTGTCCTTGTATAACGAGCATTAAAATTAAAATTATGGCAATCCTTTTCCAAGTTGAGCGCACAATCAGTCCAAATAGCGAAGTGTATTTTTTCATGATTTATTCCTCCCAATTGCTTTTAACCGCATCGAGCGCCTGCTCAAGGCTAAGTCCGAGCGATTTAAGCGACTGCACCGACGCCGCTATCCCCTGCCCTACAAGGGCCTTTTTAAATCGTTTCAGATCACTCGTGCTTATGGAAATATAGCTTTTTGCTCCTGTTCGTGACTGAATTATTCCCTCATCTTCAAGCATTTTAAATGCCTTCTGCACTGTGTTCGGGTTTACCCCGAGCACGGCCGACAGCACACGGCGTGAGGGCATTTCTTCGCCGTTTTGGATTTCGCCCGAGGCAATTTTCCGATGCACATACTCAATTATTTGTGTGTAAATTGGTGCGCTACCCTCTATTTTAAATTGTTCAAAGCTGACCATAAGGCGACACCTACTTTCGCTAACTGTATTATTCAAACAGTACACTTTATCTGTATTATACATGTAATACAGTGCGTTGTCAAGAGGTAAGTCG
>CAYJAS010000035.1:14623-15937 GCA_964367895.1 uncultured Oscillospiraceae bacterium
TTAAAATATGAGTGAATTATATAAGAAAATTTATGAGCTTGTGCGCAGTATACCGCCCGGCAAGGTTTCGACTTACGGGCAAATCGCTCGGCTAACAGGAAACCCTCGGCGTAGTCGAATTATCGGTTATGCCATGGCATCTTGCGGTGATTGCTCGGTGCCTTGTCATCGTGTCATCCACTCAGATGGGAGACTTCCAAAAACCTTCGGCTTTGCCGGAAATGCTCTTCAAAAAGCCTTGCTTGAAGCCGAAGGAATTGACGTGAGTGAAGATTTTCGTGTGAATTTAGACTTGCATTTATGGCAAACTTAACAAGTTTGAAATTGCAAATTTGAGTTTATTTTATCGCAAATTGTCATGCGATTTTTTTCGCTGTAACAAAGCTGTAACTTGACTTTTATGCCGTGCAGAGTTATTATTAAACAGTGACAAAATTAAGGGAGGTGTCGGCTTGGACAAAAAAGGCACAAAAAGTATAACGGTTAATCGAAAGGCACGGCACGATTATTTTGTCGAGGAAAGCTACGAATGCGGAATGGAGCTGGCCGGAACAGAAGTTAAAAGTTTGCGTGCCGGGACGGTTAATTTAAAAGACAGCTATTGCATCATTAAAGACGGCGAAATTTTTGTTGTCGGCATGCATATCAGCCCTTATGAAAAGGGCAATATTTTTAACCGCGACCCACTCAGGCAACGTAAGCTTTTGATGCACAAGCGTGAAATTATGCGACTTTTCGGTTATGTAAAACGTGACGGGTATTCGTTAATTCCTCTTTCACTTTATTTTAAAAACTCACGTGTTAAACTTGAGCTTGGCCTTTGTAAAGGAAAAAAGATGCATGACAAAAGAGATAGTTCGGCACAGCGAGATGCTTCTCGCGAGATGGAGCGAACCCTCAAAGAGCGCAATTCATAATGCAATTTAAAAACTTTTAAAAGTTTTTAAAAATATTTTTTAAAATGGGGGCGTAATGGTTTCGACGGGGATTTAAAATCATGTTTAGCGGGCAGAGGTGCGCACCCTCTTTAAACTGCGTAACTTTTATAAATTAAACAACAATACTAAAATTGCTGTTGCTGCTTAACTAAAAGCAGCCGTCCTTGCCGGAAGGGCCACGAGCCGGACAAGGGCGTGGATTAGTGGCGTCCGTGTGTGCGCAAAGCTTTGAGTGCACCATGAACAATGAAGCTACCAAGCTCGATAGCGTGATTATCCGCGGTCGAGCGAGGGAATGCAAACGATAATCTGCGCCCGGAGAATGACATGAGGCTGAGTTTTCGGACGGGGGTTCGACTCCCCCCGCCTCCACCAA